>SGZI01000015.1 GCA_004213965.1 Flavobacteriales bacterium | reverse complement strand
TTTGACGTCATCCCCACCTTCCTCACAGTTTGCACTGGCAGTCTTGCTAGAGTTCCCGACATTACTCGCTGGCAACTAACAACAGGGGTTGCGCTCGTTATAGGACTTAACCTGACACCTCACGGCACGAGCTGACGACAACCATGCAGCACCTTGTTAAGTGTCCGAAGAAAAATCTATTTCTAGATCTGTCACCTAACATTTAAGCCCTGGTAAGGTTCCTCGCGTATCATCGAATTAAACCACATGCTCCACCGCTTGTGCGGGCCCCCGTCAATTCCTTTGAGTTTCATTCTTGCGAACGTACTCCCCAGGTGGGTCACTTATCACTTTCGCTTAGCCACTCAGACCGAAGTCCAAACAGCTAGTGACCATCGTTTACGGCGTGGACTACCAGGGTATCTAATCCTGTTCGCTACCCACGCTTTCGTCCCTCAGTGTCAGTTGATTATTAGTGATCTGCCTTCGCAATCGGTATTCTGTGTAATATCTATGCATTTCACCGCTACACTACACATTCTAATCACTTCATAATAACTCAAGATAACCAGTATCAAAGGCAATTCTACAGTTAAGCTGCAGGATTTCACCTCTGACTAAATTATCCACCTACGGACCCTTTAAACCCAATAATTCCGGATAACGCTTGGATCCTCCGTATTACCGCGGCTGCTGGCACGGAGTTAGCCGATCCTTATTCTTATAGTACCGTCAAGCTTTCTCACGAGAAAGTTTTTCTTCCTATATAAAAGCAGTTTACAACCCATAGGGCATTCATCCTGCACGCGGCATGGCTGGTTCAGACTTTCGTCCATTGACCAATATTCCTTACTGCTGCCTCCCGTAGGAGTCTGGTCCGTGTCTCAGTACCAGTGTGGGGGGTCCCCCTCTCAGGGCCCCTATCTATCGCAGTCTAGGTGAGCCGTTACCTCACCTACAAACTAATAGAACGCATACTCATCTCATACCGTAACCTTTAATCATAAAAAGATGTCTTTAAATGATACTATAGAGTCTTAATCCAAATTTCTTCGGGCTATCCTCTAGTATGAGGCAGATTGTATACGCGTTACTCACCCGTGCGCCGGTCGTCAGCGAAGTGCAAGCACTTCCTGTTACCCCTCGACTTGCATGTATTAGGCCTGCCGCTAGCGTTCATCCTGAGCCAGGATCAAACTCTTCATCGTTAAATTTTAAATATATTTAACAACTAAAGAAATTCTATCTATCATCTCAAAATGGTTTATTCTCTGTAAATAAATTAAAAATTTATTTTACGCTGTCAATCATTCAATATTTTAATGAACATAGATTTTTATCTGCTATCTACTTTATAGCAGGTCGCAAATATAAAACCGTTTTTTTTGCCTCCAAAACTTCAAACTGTAAATAAATTATTATTTATTAACATATTTTAACCATATAAAATGGGTGTTCTGGCTTATAGCGGGTGCAAATATAGTATCTTTTTGGTATGTACAAAATATTTTACAGGTATTTTTCAGAGAAAAATTTGATGTACTTAACAGTCAGTCACTTATCTAAAGGAAAAAATTCCAAACCAATCCAAATCTAAATGAAAAATCTCTATAAGGATAGTTTGGAGCAGAATAAAAATTATAACCTGTAAAAGAGGAGTTAAAATGCTCTAATTTAAAGTATAATCTAGTTTGTTGAATTTTAGCATTAACAAAGAAATCCATCAAAGGAAATCCGCCGATTTTTTTACTGTTTTGAACATAAAATTCAGATAATAGTGGATCATATGAATTCATATAATATTTTGAAAAATAACTAAAACTAAATCCCGTTTGCAAGAACACTGCTTTATCTAACAAATGACTGCTGAAGTAAATTGAATTTCGAGCAATTAATTCAGGCAGATTAATTACTCCTGTTCCATTAGAAACTTTTTGATATTGAATTTGATTGTCAAAAAAGAACTTATTTATTGAAAACTCTCTAGAAACTCTAAATTTAATTATATTAATATTATCTAGATGTTGAAAAGGCTTGACAACATTAAGATTATTCTTTGTGAAGTAGGCGTAATTTTTAATATCTAAGTAGTCTAGTCTTAGATTAAAATATTTATTGGATTTAAATTCTACATTAAATTCTCTGTTCTCAATATTTTCAAAGTTATTTTCCCAGTTATATGAGATGTAATTACTCTTAAACAAGGAAAAATTGTAATTAGGTTGATGAGAAGAAAGAGAAATATTACCTTTAATATTTATGTCTTCATTTAAATTATAATCTAAACTTCCACCTAATGAATTACCGGATACATTGTCAGCAATGGATGATGAAAAATTTGCATTAATTTTAAATTTATCTGAGCTCTTTAAATAAGAACCAGAGAAAATCATTCCATCGTATTTAATTGAATTAGAAAATCCTGAAATATTTAAAGAGTCAAGATTTCCAAAATTATATTTATGATTATTATATTCTAGTGAAACGCCAAAATCACCAATTTTTTTGGTCTTGTAATCAGCTCCAATTTTAAATAAGAAACTTCTCAATCTAGATTTATCATCTATTAAAGAAAGATTGTATGAATCACCAAAATATTCATTAGCAGAAGACTGATTAAACTTATAATACCTTTTTTCATAAGAAATTGTATTTCCTATCACTAAACTATTTGTTCTAATCGAGTCATTTTGATTAGATAAATTATAGCTATTGTCAATATAATATCTTCTTCCTGACAATTCATTATCTGCATTCTCGAAATAAGGATCAAAAACTGATCTATCTAAAAATTGGTCTGTTCCATTTTCAAAATCCAATATATCTTCATCTCTAATTCCTCCATTTTGTTCAGCAAATAGCTTCTGACTCACATAATGTGTTCTAAGTTTATATCTTTTATTTTTAGAATTATAATTTGTTGAAAATTTAAAATTTGATGTGCTAGTTAAAAAATGTTGGTAATTACCCAAGGACCTAAGACCTTTTCTAGAAATAGTAAAATTGAATTGTCTGTTTGTGTTTACAGAGTAGAGCGCGTCTAATAGTTGACCTTGTTCAAAAACTGATCTATACATTAACTCTGTAAATGGAGTTGGCATATCATAATAATTAACATCTTCAATCTCCATATAACTATAGTGTTTAGCTCTAGAGCCAAAGGATGGAAAAAGCTGCGAATTAGTTGAGTTATAACTTAAATTATTATACGTGTGTCCAGTATTTGAAAAAGGAATTAATTCAAAATTATCATTCCTCAAATAATTTATCTTATGAAATTTATTTATTGTTAATGAAGTATCTACAATTATTGTGTCTCCATAATGATTAATAATTAGATAATCTTCTATTTTAGCATCTAGATTTTTTAACAATCTAGTACTCTTTTGATCTCCATAGTTATTTCTGATAGAATCCGATAAGCCAGATAAATTAATATCATTATTTAATTCCATCAACGGCGGTTTTTTTTGGGAATACAATTTACCAATGAAAGTAAATAGAATAAATAATAGAAAATATTTCTTCATGTTTAGCTAATATCGTTACAAAATTAATTACATTCCAATATATCTGGATTAATTAACAAAATTTTTTGATGTTAAAATTACAATATTCAAATCATGATTTTGAATGTGGCACTGATGAAGCTGGAAGAGGATGTTTAGCTGGACCTGTAACTGCTGCTGCAGTTATTTTAAATAAAAATTTTAAAAGTGAATTAATAACTGATTCAAAAAGACTATCTAAGAATCAAAGAGAAAATGCAAAAAAAATAATAATAGAAAATTCTATAGCATATGCAATATGTAATGTGACAAATAATAAAATAGATAAAATAAATATTCTTAATGCATCAATACTAGCAATGCATAAATCAATTACAAAACTCAATCACAAAGTTGATTTCATAATTGTTGATGGAAACAGATTTAAAAACATTAATGATATTAATTATAAAACAATAGTTAAAGGAGATCAAAAATATTTAAATATAGCTGCTGCATCAATTTTAGCTAAAACATACAGAGATAGCTATATGGAAAAAATTCACAAAATACATCCTCAATATAATTGGATTAAGAACAAAGGATACCCAACAAAAGAACACAGGTTAGCAATAAAAAAATATGGAATAACTAAATATCATAGAAAATCTTTTAAGCTATATGATGAACAATTAAAAATCAATTTTTAATTTTATAAACTGATAATGTCAAAAATGAGATTAATTTCATTATATCTTCTTTTAATTTTTTCTATCTACAGCTGCAATTTTATAGAAATAAATAAGCAAACTATTGATGACTTAATTCCAGATAACACATCATTAATAATTAGAATAGATAATCCTAGTAAATTTAAAAGTGATCTAATAAACAATGCTGTTTCATTAAAACTTTTAGCTAACCAGACAGATTATAAGTTTAATGAACAGATAAAAATTGTTGAAAAATTTTCTGACAAAAATCCAATTTTAATCTGCCTATCAGATGAAAAAAATAATAAAAGCTATACTATTATAACTAAACAGAGTAATGAGCCAATAGATTTTAGTAATGATGAAATTCATAAAAAAATTATTGATAGCATTTATGTGATTTCAAATTCAAAAATTATAGTTGAATCATCTAAACTAAACATCAACCCTTTGTATGAAAAATATAAAAACCTGAAATCAGATGATGCTACATTTTCAATATTTGCTAAAAACTCATTTTCAAACAATTTTTTTATATCAGTTTTTGGAAAATCAGTTCAAAATATTAATTCTGATATATTCCTTAAAGCAAACTTATTTAATGATAAAATTCTAATTAATGGAATCTCAGTAATAGATGATTCAATCAGTAAATCAAATAATATTTTTAAAAATAGCATACCAAAAGAAAACAAAATAAATAGAGCTATCCCAAATAGTTATAAAAATTTCTATTCATTTAAAATAGATGATGATGAAATTGAAGAAATAGGAATTATAGGAATTGATAATGAGCAAATAGCTGTTTTTAGATCATCTGACATTAATAAAACTAAAATAAAATTTAAAGATTATAAAACTTATGACAATTATAAAGGAAAAGATGTTTTAGAAATCCCAGAGAAAGAGAGGTTTAAAAAATTGATTGACTCGATAAATATGAAGATTGAATTTGAAAAAATAGTAGTTATTGATGAATATATAATTCTTTCTAATTCAGTAAAATCAATTAAAACATTAATTGACAACTATCTTCTGAAAAACACATATTTATACAGTCAAAACTATGCTAAATCAAATGAGTATTTATCTAAAGAATCTTCTTATGAAATAAATTCCAAGAATAACTCATTAATAGATATTTCAAAATTAATTGGATTAAAATCATCCATGAATGAATTTAATAACACAAGAATTCAAATAGTAAATGAAAATCAAATTTTTCACATAAATGGAATTATAGACAATGATAATAATGAATATTCAGAAAATAATATTAATAAAATTTTTAGCACAAAAATTCAAGGGAATGTAATTATAGAACCAAAATTTGTTACAAATCACATAACAAATGCAAAAGAGATTATTGTTCAAGACAACAACTATGATCTATATTCAATTACTAATCAAGGGAAGGTTCTTTGGAAAAAGAAACTAAATGGAAAAATATTAGGAGAAGTCAAACAGGTAGATCTATATAAAAATGGAAGATTACAGCTAATATTTGCTACTGAAAAAAGATTATATGTGATTGATAGAAATGGAAGAGATGTTAATCCTTTTCCTAAAATCTTTAGAGATAAAATAACTCAACCTTTATCTGTTTTTGATTATGATAATAATAAGAATTACCGATTTCTTATTACCCAAGGAAATGAACTATTAATGTATGATAGTAAAGGAAAGATCGTAAAAGGTTTTAAGTATGATGCTAGTGATGAAATATTATATCCACCAAAACACTTTAGAATTAAGAATAAAGACATCATTTCAGTAATGACTAAAAAAGGCTTAAAAATTCTAAACAGAAAAGGTAAAATTAGAATAAGAATTAAGGACAATGTTAAATTTTCTAATAATGATGTATACCGATATAATAACAATCTAATAGGAATATCTATAGATGGAAATTTAACTCAAATAAACATGAATGGTTCTACATCCAATAGAAAACTAAATTTATCAAAAAACCATAAGATGAATGCAAAATATAATCTTGTCGCAATCACTAATGAAAATAAGCTAAGTAACTTAAAAAAGTCAATTGAGCTCCCTTTTGGTGATTTTTCAACACCAAAAATATTTAGCTATAATAAAAGAAAATATATTTCAATATTTGATAATCAAGGAAAAGCAATATATCTATTTGATGATAAATTAAACTTATTTGAAGGCTTTCCTCTTTATTCAAACTCAAATATAGATCTAGCTAATATTGACAAAGACAATAATCTAGAAATAATACTAATTGAAGAAGAAAAATCAATTAGGGCATATGAAATAAATAACTAGTCAACAAGAGTAGCATCAAATAAAATTTTAAAATTTTTTAAAATTTTATTTTTCACTTCATTAATGTCGATATTTTTAACACCAAGTTCTATATTTAAAGAAGTAACTGAATTATTTTTAATTCCACATGGAATAATCTTATCAAAATATTTTAAATCAACATTTACATTTAGTGCAAAACCATGCATAGTTACCCACCTGCTTGCTCGAACTCCCATTGCACATATCTTTCTAGGAAAATCAGTATCACAATCTAACCATACTCCTGTTTTTCCTGGATTTCTTTCACCTTTCAAACCATAATCTTTTAGTGTTAAAATTATAATTTCTTCTAAGAATCTCAAATATTTATGAATGTCTGTAAAGAAGTTTTCCAAATCTAAAATTGGATAACCCACTATTTGACCTGGTCCGTGATAAGTAATATCTCCTCCTCTATTTATTTTATAAAACTTTGCATTATTTTTAGTTAATTCACTTTCGTCTATTAACAAATTTGAAATATCTCCACTCTTTCCTAAAGTATATACATGTGGATGTTCAACAAAAATTAAATAGTTTTTAGTCAATTCATTAGCACCTTCTCTTCTGTTTTTTATTTTAATTCCTACAATATCATTTAAAAGTTCTTCTTGATAATCCCAAGCCTTTTTATACTCTGTTAACCCTAAATCTTTTATTTTAACTTCCCTGTTCATTATAGGTTTTTATATTTTGGGTTATTTAAAATGACTAAAGCTGCAATAACCCCTGGAACCCATCCACAAAGCCATAACAAGAACACTATTAAAACTGAGCCACACCCTTTATCAAATACAGCTAAAGGAGGACATAAAATAGATAATAAAACTCTAATTAAACTCATAAAATTATAGATATGTAAAGATAAATAATCTATTTCATTATTTATTTTAATGAATAATTATTTATAACAATTAATATTGATATCCTAATCATTTAAAACTATATTTGTCTATACACAATTTACTTTCTTAAATGAGCAATTTATCTGAGCAAGAAATAGTTAGAAGGGAAAAATTAAAAAAATTAATTGAAATGGGTATTAACCCATACCCTGCTGACTTATTCCCTATAACAACTAACAGTAAAGAAATTAAAGAAAATTTTAAAGAAAATACTAATGTTGTAATCGCGGGTAGAATAATGTCAAGACGTATTCAAGGAAATGCAAGTTTTGCAGAAATACAAGACAACTTTGGCAGAATTCAATTATACTTAAACAGAGATGAAATTTGTACAGGCGATGATAAAACTCTATATAATGAGGTGTATAAAAAACTTCTAGATATTGGAGATATTATTGGACTAGAAGGCTCTTTGTTTAAAACTAAGGTTGGTGAGAAAACTGTTCTTGTTAAAAATTTTACCATCTTAAATAAATCTATCAGACCATTACCTCTTCCAAAAAAAGATGCTGAAGGAAATGTATTTGATGAATTTAATGATCCTGAGCAAAGATATAGACAACGCTATGTTGACCTAATTGTTAACCCAAGTGTTAAAGAAACCTTTATTAAGAGGACAAAAATTACTAACAGCATTAGAGATTTTTTAAATGATAAAGGTTATCTGGAAGTTGAAACTCCGATCTTGCAGCCTATTCCTGGAGGTGCTGCAGCAAGACCATTTTTAACTCATCATAACGCTCTTAACATACCTCTGTATATGAGAATTGCTAATGAGCTCTATTTAAAAAGATTGATAGTGGGTGGTTTTGATGGGGTGTATGAATTTGCTAAAGATTTCAGAAATGAAGGAATGGACAGATCTCATAATCCAGAATTTACAATGCTAGAATTTTATGTAGCATACAAAGATTACTTGTGGATGATGAAAACTACAGAGCAATTACTTGAAAAGGTTGCTATTGGATCTAATGGAAATACAAAAATTAAGCTTGGTAAAGAGACTATTGAATTTAAAGCCCCATATCCTAGAATTCCTATACTTGAGGCAATAGAAAAATACACTGGAGAAGATGTTTCTAATATGGATGAGGATGAGCTAAGAGAGTGTGCAAAAAAAATGGGGATTGAGGCAGACAATACAATGGGCTATGGCAAATTAGTTGATGAGATATTTGGTGAAAAATGTGAACATGAATTTATCCAACCCACATTCATAATTGATTATCCAAAAGAAATGAGTCCATTGACAAAAGAGCATAGATCAAACCCAAAACTTACAGAAAGATTTGAACTAATTATAGATGGTAAAGAGATTGCAAATGGATATAGTGAATTAAATGATCCAATTGATCAAAAGAATAGATTTGAAGAGCAACTAAAACTATCAAAAAAAGGAGATCTTGAGGCAACTGAATTCATTGATCATGATTTTTTACGTGCACTTGAATATGGGATGCCTCCTACTTCAGGTATTGGCATAGGAATTGACAGGTTAGTAATGTTAATGACAAATATTAGCTCAATACAAGAGGTAATATTTTTTCCACAAATGAAACCTGAGAGAAAAAAGGTTGAATTAAGTGAGAACGAAAAAATTATATATGATCTATTATCTAATCAAGAGGTATTGCTTTCAGAAATAAAAGATAAAGCTGAGCTAAGCAATAAAGCATGGGATAAATCAACGAAAAGTCTTAGGAAACTTGGTCTAGTTATAGTTGAAAAAAAAGATGATAATATTTATATCTCCAAGTCAAAATAAATACTATATTTAAACAAAATACTCTACAATGAAAAAATTACATGAATTTATTGACTTGAAACAATTTTTACTAATTATTGCTATCACATTAGCCTCTGTTTCAAGTTTTGCTCAGTCACAGGAATATTCTTCAATTGAAGAAGTAAAGAAATTAAATTTTGAGCTTTTTGAAGAAATTGGGTTTGATGAAAATCAAATGAATCATGTATGTAGAGCAATATATTCTATGCAAAAAAGAGCTAGTTACCTAGCTGAAAGCGGGGCTTCTCCCAATAAAGAAAAATTAGATCTACAATTTAAATCATTAATGCTAAGAGCATTATCTGAAGAAGATTTTAAGAAATTTGAATCTATAAAACATAAACTAAAATAAATTTTTCTTCATTCAATTATAATTGGTTAAAATAGATTTACACGGCTTAAAGTATTCTCAGGTGGAAGATATGCTAGCCAATAAAATAATAACTCAATACAATCTAGGCCATAAAGATATTGAGGTGATTACTGGAAACAGTGAAAGAATGAAAATTCTTGTCAAAAAAATCTGCGAAGAGTATGGTTTTAGAGTAGACCAATCATGGAATCAAAATACAGGATCATTAATCATTAGTAGTAAGGAAATTTAACTCATCTATAAGCCTGTTTATTAACATATAATTGTTGATTTTATTTAATGCGCCAATCTAATACATGTTGAATTTTAAATTAAATTTATGAGATTTTAATTTTTGGAATTAAAATTTATATAGATATTCAAGGCCATCAACATAACATTGGTACAGGCATGTATCAACCTAATCCTCACTGGTCCACTATTTTGATATTTTTCCGAAAATTTGTTGATGACTTGGATACTATTTATCTCCTACAATAATTTGTTCGCCTATAGTTATTCCTTCTGAATCTAAATTATTATAGTTAATCAAATCATCAATAGAAATATTAAATTTCTTGGATATAGAATAGAGCGTGTCTCCTTTTTTAACTTTGTAAATTTTTTCCTTAGATTTTTTCTTTTTTAATACAATATTGTCAAAACGATATAGCTTATATCGATCAATCAAATCAATTAATTTTTGTGGATATTTCTTGTCAGTAGCATAACCTGCTTTTTTTAATCCTTTTGCCCATGATTTATAGTCATCCTTTTTCAATTTAAATAAATCTGAGTACCTGTCCCTTGATTTTAAGAATATGGAATGATCTCTAAAAGAAAATTCAGGAGAAGAATATTTTCTAAAGCATTCTTGCTTCCTATCATCATCATGATAAATCTTTGGTCCATTCCAATCATGACATTTAATTCCAAAATGATTATTTGCCTTGACTGCTAGTCTTCCTTTACCAGAACCAGATTCTAAAATTCCCTGAGCTAGAGTAATACTTGCAGGAATTTTATATTGCTTCATCTCATCCATAGCAATCTCACTATAATATGCAATATAATCTTCAGTAGTTCTTATTACTGGAATAATTGGCTTCTTGTCTTTTACCTTTTTTTTCTTTTTTGTTTTCTTTTTCTTTACCGGGATTTCCTTTCTATCATCTTCATAATTATATATGACTCTTTTTGATCCGCAACTTTGCAAAAAACAAACAAACAATATAAACAGTATATACTTTTTCATTTCAATGATTCAAAGATAATTCAAATTAAATTGAATTTACTTTATCTTTGCCTAGCTAGTTATCATTCCAAAGCAGTTGCAGGCATTGTCCTTATGGATATAATCCATATAGAAATTAAAATTAATTATGACTTTTAAACAGCAGATTAAAGAAGGTATTCCAAAAAAACTTCCATCTAAAAGGAAATATGATACAAAAATAAATCATGCTCCAATTAGAGAAAATGTGTTGACAAAAGATGAAAAGAAATTAGCACTTATCAATTCCCTTAGATATTTTGATAAAAAACATCACAAATCATTAATAAAGGAATTTAAAGAAGAATTAAATAAATATGGCAGAATCTACATGTATAGATTTAGACCTACCTATAAAATATATTCCAGACCAATTAGTCAGTATCCTTATAAGTCAAAAAAGGCTGCTGCCATTATGTTAATGATTCAAAATAACTTGGATGAGGATGTGGCTCAACACCCACATGAACTTATAACATATGGTGGAAATGGATCCGTTTTTCAAAATTGGGCTCAGTATTTAATCTGCATGAAGTATTTGTCTGAAATGACAGACAAGCAAACCCTTGTAATCAACTCTGGGCATCCTCTAGGCTTATTCCCTTCAAATAAAAATGCTCCTAGGGTTGTCGTGTCTAATGGTATGGTAATTCCAAATTATTCAAAGAAAATAGATTTCGAAAAATTTAATTCATTAGGGGTTACTCAATATGGTCAAATGACAGCAGGAAGCTATATGTACATTGGTCCCCAAGGTATTGTGCATGGAACGACAATAACAGTATTAAATGCTTTTAGAAAAATAGGAAAAAATCCTAGAGGTAAAGTCTTTCTAACCTCTGGTCTTGGTGGAATGAGTGGGGCGCAACCAAAAGCAGGTAATATATCAAAATGTATTACAGTTTGTGCTGAGGTTAATCTAAAAGCAATTCAGTCTAGACATTCACAAGGTTGGGTAGACGAGGTAGTTGATAATTTAGATTCACTTGTAGAAAGAGTTAAAAATGCAAAAACAAACAAGGAAATCGTCTCAATAGCATTTCACGGAAATATTGTTGATGTATGGAGAGAATTTTATAATAAAAAAATACATATTGATATTGGAAGTGATCAAACTTCTCTTCACAACCCATGGTCAGGAGGATATTATCCCGCTGGACTGAGCTTTGAGAAAGCAAATGAAATGATCTATAAAAATCCTAAGCTTTTCAAGAAAAAAGTAAAAGAAAGTTTAGTTGAACAAGCCAAGCTAATTAATAAACATTCAAAAAGGGGGACATATTTCTTTGATTACGGTAATGCCTTTTTATTAGAAGCCTCTAAAGCAAAGGCAAATGTAATGAGTAAAGATGGTGTTAATTTCAAATATCCAAGCTATGTTCAAGATATTATGGGGCCAATGTGTTTTGATTATGGCTTTGGTCCATTTAGATGGGTTTGTTGCAGTGGAAAAATAAAAGACCTAGATAAAACTGATGCAATTGCTACTAAGGTACTTATGAAAATAATGCAAAAATCCCCCAGTCGAATTAAACTTCAATTAAAAGATAATATTAATTGGATAAGTCAAGCTAAAGAAAATGCTTTAGTAGTTGGTTCAAAAGCAAGAATATTATATGCCAATTCAGAAGGGAGAATAGAAATTGCAAAAGCCTTTAATAAAGCTATTAAAAAGAAAATTATTTCAGCTCCTATAGTGCTTGGAAGAGATCATCACGATGTTTCAGGAACTGATTCTCCATTTAGAGAGACATCCAATATTTATGATGGATCAAAGTATACAGCTGATATGGCAATTCAAAATGTAATTGGCGATAGTTTCAGGGGAGCAACCTGGGTTAGCATTCATAATGGTGGTGGTGTAGGATGGGGTGAAGTAATTAATGGCGGCTTTGGTATGGTTCTTGATGGATCTAAAGAAAGTGATGATAATTTAAAATCGATGTTATTTTGGGATGTGAATAATGGTGTTTCAAGAAGAAGTTGGGCTAGAAATGAAGGTTCAATGTTTGAAATTAAAAGGGCTATGAAAAAAGAACCTCTTCTTAAAGTAACTATTCCAAATATTGTTGATAAAAAACTAATTGAAAAAATATAAAAAATGAAAACTGTAATCAAAATTTCTATAATATCTCTAATATTTCTATTAACATCATGTAATGTTATAAGGGTTAATTCTGACTTTAATAATAATATTAATTTTAGTGATTATAAAACATATGCTTTCTCTAAAAAGGGGATAGACGAAACCGAGATTAATGACATTGACAAAAAAAGAATTCTTAATGCAATTGATATAGAATTATCAAGTAAGGGGCTAAGAAAAAGTGCGATTGATCCAGACATAATGATTAACTTCTTCACAAAATCTAATAAAAAAATAAATTATTATCCAGGATATGACTATTATTCCACAGGCTTAGCTATTGCTCCTTGGTACACCAATTATTATTATCATAACTATACAGAAGGAGTCTTATTTATTGATATAGTTGATTATGAAAAAAATGAACTAATATGGCAGGGAATTGGAAAAGGATATATTCCTAGTAAAAGAGGTAAGAAAGAAGAACAAATAAAACTATTTGTTAATAAAATATTACTTCAGTTTCCTCCTGGAAAAAACTAATTTTTTACATCTAAAATATCTCTTAAAGAATTTCCTAGTAACATAAAAGCCATAACAAGTAGCATAATGCATATTCCTGGTATAATTGCTAGAAATGGTTCTCCTAGAATTATATAATTATAGTGATCTTTAATCATTGATCCCCAGCTTGACATGGGGGGTTGAGCTCCTAAACCAAGAAAGCTAAGTCCACTTTCAATTAAAATAGAAGCAGCAAAATTTGCGGCTGAAATAATTATTAAAGGGGAGATTATATTCGGTAAAATATGTCTTGTAATAATTCTGAAATCACTAAACCCTAATACATGTGCTGCGGTTATAAATTCTCTCTGTTTTAATGATTTTACTTGACCTCTAACAACCCTTGCTACTTCTACCCACATAGTTAGACCAACTGCGATAAAAACTTGCCAAAATCCTTTACCTAATGCCAATGTAATAGCAATAACTAATAGCAGTGTTGGTATTGACCAGGTTACATTAATTATCCACATTATTATCTCATCAATAAATCCAGAATAATAGCCTGATAAACTCCCCAATATTAATCCTATAATCAAAGATATAAATACAGCAACAAAACCTATTGAAAAGGATATTCTAGCTCCAATTATAATTCTACTCAAAACATCCCTGCCAAACTTGTCAGTTCCTAAATAAAATTTCTTATTCTCAATTAGGAATTTGCCAATTGAAGATATAGGGATTTCTGTTAATTCATTCTGATCATATTCTTTATAATAAAGAATATGATTGCTTGTTTTCCAGCTTAGAATTGGAATCTCTATATCTGGATTTTTATCACCATATATAAATTTATCAATTGAAGATTGATTGTCTTTTTCATTAGGAATCACTAACATATCAACTGTAAAACCAGGAGATTTTGAATGAATTGCTAAATGCATTTGGTTTGCATTTTTTGAATTGTCAGGCGCAATAACATATCCAAACAATGCAACTAAAGCAACTAAAATGATATATATTAAGCTAATTACCCCAGATGTATTTCTTTTTATATTAAAAAAGGGTCTTTTCAAATTTTTAAAATTAAATAGAATAGGCTATTTATCTACGTAAGATAGTCTTAAATCATTTAAGACATTTAAGGCCTCGTCAACATAGATGTCTTTAGTTAAGTTTTTATGCCATCTTTTTCTCTTCTCGCCTAGAGTTGTATCCTTAGAAATTAAATCAATTTCATATGGCAATGATTTGAAAGTTAAATCAGATGAATATTCAGATAGTTTTTTATATTTCTTTGCCTTTTTCTCATTCTCTAATAAATTATTTTTAAATTTTTTATAGTTTAAATGATATATATTATTATCTCTAATAGATTTAATCCATCTAGCGTTTTCATCAATCAAACTAATAAATTCACTTGATTCCATTCTACTTTTACTAGCACTTATAGTCTTATTATAATCAAAAAAACTTTTCCAAGGCTCATATGAAACAGGTTCTATCATATCCCATTCAAGAGGATTTTCTTGATCCTTTTCTCCAAAATCAACATATGTATACTTGTCTGGAACTACAATATCACTTTTGACACCTTCCAATTGAGTTGATCCTCCGTTTATTCTGTAGTATTTTTGAGTTGTAAACTTTAATGCACCTAAATCACCATTTGTATTACTTCTAACCATTCTATTTAAATCAAGTACATTTTGCACAGTTCCTTTTCCATAAGTTTGTTTACTGCCAATTATAATAGCTCTTTTATAATCTTGCATTGCTGCAGCTAAAATTTCAGATGCTGATGCAGAAAATTCATTTACAAGAATTACAAGAGGTCCTTCCCATACTATTGATCTATCCTTATCTCTTAAAATCTGACTTTCCTTATCCATTGATCTTACTTGTACGATTGGTCCTTCTTGAATAAATAAACCAGCCATTTCTACAACAGTCTTTAGTGAGCCTCCTCCATTATTTCTTAAATCTAATACTAGACCTTTAACTCCTAGATTTTTTAATCTAAGTATTTCCTTCTTTACATCTCTAGCAGCATCACGACTATTAGAATTATCAAAATCAATATAGAATTTTGGCAGATTAATAAAACCGTATAAATTGTCATACTTACTCACAATTGAAGATCTTAAATATGTTTCTTCTAAAAGAACTATATCTCTTTTTATTTTTAAATCTACAACCTCTCCATCAACCTTTTTTAAGGTTAATATTACATTGGTGCCTTTAGGTCCTTTTATCAATTTTACAGCATCACTAATAGGCATTCCTAAAATACTTGTAGATTCAGATTGATCTTGATCATCTTGTCGAACCTTTAAAATAATATCACCAACTTCTAGTAAATTTTGTCTCCAGGCTGGACCACCAGAAATTATTTCTACCACCTCAATTTTATCAAACTTTTTTGATAATCTAGCTCCAATACCAGCATAATTTCCAGATATATCAACATCAAACCTATCCTTAGCCTCAGGATTATAATATATCGTATGAGGATCGTATTGTTCTACAAAAGAATTTAAATAAAAGCTAAACCAATCTGTTCTTGTAATATCTTCATAAAAATCATACATCTCATTTAAAGTTTTTAATGTTGATTCTCTAGATTCTAATTCAATTTCAGAATTAGACTTTTTCACATAAGTTGAGTCATTTTTCAGTTCCTGTTCTTGTTCCTCTAATAAGTTGTTATAGGATTCAATGGATGAAAATTTTAACTGTTTTCTCCACCTATCCTTCATTTCACTTTTATTTTTTACATAATCTAAAGACTCAAAATCAGCATTAAAATCCTCATCCATTTGGTAATCAAATGGATTACTTAATATTTCTTTATAGATAAGTTTTGATTCGTTAAATCTTTTTTGACCTCTATTGTATGTTAAATCAAAAAAATCTATTTCGGCATTAATAAATTTATCGTCAAGTTGATCTTTGTATTTTCTAAATTCTTCAATATCTGATTTATAAAAATATCTTTTATAAGGATCAAGTATCTTTAGATATTCATTAAATACTTTTCTAGAAAAATCATCATTAATTTCTTTTTTAACAAAGTGTCCTTGATCTAATACATAAGAAATTAGTTGTACAAGTAACTTATCTTTATCAGTTTGATCAAAATTACTGGATGTAAAACTACATGAAGCTAGCCCAAGTATAAAAGTTAATGATATTATAAAAATATTTTTCTTCATATTATGAATATATGTTCCTAAAATAAATAAAAAACAGATTAATTTACTCAATTATACATATAATTTTTTGTTAAACATTACAATTATTTATTTACTTACTTTTGTATAAAGTATATTAGATATAATGAAAAAACAACCTCTTATTTTATTAACTAACGATGATGGAATAACTGCTCCTGGATTAAGGACTTTAGTGAAAGTTATGAATACAATTGGTGAAGTTGTAGTTGTTGCTCCAGACAGTCCTCAAAGTGCAATGGGACATGCAATAACAGTTAATGATACACTATACTGCAAAAAAGAATATATAGATGATGGTCCTCAAACTGAATATAGTACTTCAGGAACTCCTGCCGATTGTGTAAAATTAGCAGTAAATGAAATTTTAAAAAGAAAACCTGATTTATGTGTTTCAGGGATTAACCACGGCTCAAATGCATCAATAAATGTAATTTATTCTGGAACAATGAGTGCAGCTGTAGAAGCAGGAATTGAAGGAATTCCATCTGTAGGATTTTCTATGTGCGATTATAGCTGGAATGCTAATTTTAAATCTTGTGAAAAATTTATTAAAATTATTTCAAAAGAATTATTAGCAAAATCAAATAAAAAGAATATCATTTTAAATGTAAACTTTCCAAAGATAAGTGCTGGAAAAAATTATAAAGGTGTTAAAATTTGTAGACAAGCAAAATCTTATTGGAAAGAAACATTTGATAAAAGGAAAAATCCTAATGGAAGAAAATACTACTGGCTTACTGGAGAGTTTATAAATCTTGATAAAGAAAAAGATAGTGATCAGTGGGCATTAAATAATGGATATATTTCAGTAGTCCCAATAATGTATGATATGACATCATATTCAGAAATAGATGATATAGCTAAATGGAATCTAAATGGTTAAAAAAGAGATCTTCATAGGAATTGTAGTTGGTTTTATAGCAAATATTGCAGGAATTATTCTTTCTATTCTTATTCTTCATGATGATCCATCAATTTTGGAAGTTATTAGAAAATCCTTTGAGGAAGGAATTTTAGGTAAATTAATAAGTCTTGGTGCAATTATGAATCTCTTTGTTTTTCTTGTGTACATTAAAAAAAGACAAGATTATAGAGCAAAGGGAGTTTTATTCACCACTGTATTTCTAGCTATTACTACATTAATTTTAAACATAATATAATTTGAAATATTATATAATAGCCGGTGAAGCATCAGGAGATTTACATGGATCTAATTTAATTAAAGAATTAAAAAAATTAGACAAAAATGCTCATTTTAGATGTTGGGGAGGTGACCTAATGAATATAGAAACCAATAACCTTGCTAAACATCATAAAGATTACTCATACATGGGTTTTCTTGAAGTTTTCCTAAACCTATATTCTATAATAAAAAATATATCATTTTGTAAATCAGATATTCTTAATTTCAATCCTGATATAATAATATATATAGATTTTCCTGGATTTAATTTAAGAATTGCTGAATGGGCAAAAAATAATGGTTTTAAAAATCATTATTATATATCCCCCCAGATTTGGGCATGGAAGGAAAGTAGAATCAAGCTAATAAAAAAAGTGGTAGATAAAATGTATGTAATACTGCCATTTGAAAAAGATTATTATAAAAAAACACATAATCTAGATGTGTCATTTGTAGGTCATCCCCTATTAGATGAAGTAAAAAAGTCAAGCATATCAAAATTAGAAAACAAATTAGTTAAAGAAAAAACGATCTTATTACTACCAGGAAGCAGAGATCAAGAAATTAAAAAAATGCTTCCTGTAATGCTAAAAATAGTACCAGAGTTCAAAGATTATAATTTTATAATTGGAGCTGCCCCTTCACAAAGTTTAGGATTATATAAAAATTATGTAAAAAATTATAATGTTGAAATTATTCACAATAAAACATATGATTTATTAAGAAATTGTACTGCTGCAATTGTAACGTCAGGAACTGCAACTCTTGAAACTGCCCTATTTAAGGTCCCTCAAATAGTTTGTTATAAATCAAGTTGGATTTCCTATTTTATTGGGAAAAACTTGATAAAAAACCTAAAATACATTTCATTAGTTAATTTAATCGCAAATAAGCTGATAGTGCCAGAATTAATACAAAGTGAATGTTCAAAGGAAAATTTAATTAAAAATTTAAAAATAATATTAAACAAAAAAGGTAAAGCAGAAATTAATGAGAACTATAATGAACTTGAGAATATTCTAGGTGGTAGCGGCGCTAGTAATAAAACTGCAAAACTTATATACAATTATTTAGTTGAAGAAAATTCTGGAACAAAAGATTCATAGTATTCATTAAATTCTTCTTGAGTTTTAATTGATTTGTATTCTTCATCCTTAAAAAGCCTCAACCATAATTCAATTTGCTCAGGAGTTTTATATCCTCTAACAAAAGTGATTACTTCTGAGTCTTTATCCATAAAAATAATTGTTGGATATGCGCTAACATTTAAATATCGTGTTAACTCATGAGTTCCATTTCTTCTTTGCGTTTTCTCAGGTTGAAAATTTGGATTAGTAAATACCTTGCCATCATAATTTACATTTGAATCACCCTCAGCATTAAATTTAACTGCATAAAAATGCTTATTAATAAAAGCTGAAACATCCTTATTCTTAAAAGTATTTCTATCTAACAACTTACATGGACCACACCAATTTGTATATACGTCCATTATAATATTCTTTGGAGCTTTCTTTTGAAGTTCTATTGCTTGCTCTAGAGTTACCCAATTGATATCCTGAGAATATGATTGAGCAAAACTAAAAACGATTAATATTGTAATTATATTTTTAAACATATTTATTTAATTCCGTGCATTAATTTTTTAAGAATTGGATGTAATAATAACGAACAAACACCCAAAATTATTGGAATAATAGTGAAAATTAAGAAAAATCCTGACAAACTATACTCTTGAGTAATCTTATCAATATCACCACCTACATAATGTGCTAGTTTTTGCCCTATAGCTATTGCTAAATAATATACTCCAAACATAAAAGCTATCATTCTTGCTGGAATTAATTTACTTAAATAAGACAGTCCCATAGGAGATAAACAAAGTTCGCCCAAGGTATGGAACAAATATGCAAATACTAGCCACATCATGCTCAAACTTGCAGTTTCAGCTCCAGCTGGAACATTACGTGCTCCAAAAGCTAGAAAAGCAAAACCAATACCTAAAAGAAACAGTCCTAAGAAATATTTTACTGATGCTGGAGGATTGTATTCACTATCCCACCACTTGGTAAATAATGGAGCAAAAACTATTATAAATAATGAATTTAATATTGCAAACCATGTAACAGGTACTTCAGTTTCAGTAGACTGAAATTCAACAAATAATTTATATATAACAATTCCCCATATAATAACAAAACTAAATCCTAATATGGTGTTAGATAATGCTATTTTCTTATATGTCATTTTAAATAAAGTAATAAGAACAAAAGTTATAATGGCAAGCGGGATAACTGTTACTAACAAGTCAATTATTTTAAATAATGTAGCAGCACTTCCTTCTAAAATTCTATCAGTAAAATCTCTTGTATAAATTGGTAATGACCCTGCTCCTTGTTCAAACCCTGCCCAGAAAAAAACAGTAAACAAACAAAAGATTGAAAATGCAATCATTCTATCTCTAACAATCGGAGAATATCTTGGAATTCTAATAATTAGTATTAGAATAAAACTAATCAGAGCCAATAATGCATAAAATAATGAGTCCTCTATTCCAAAAACAGTAAAATTAAATGCCTGTATATTTCCTATCTTACTTAATGGGTCATTTACTATAAAAATAAGTGCACTTATAACAAATATGAATATTAATAAATAGTCTATAGAAAGAAAAGGATTAAGTTTATCTTCACTACTAACACTAATTTCATTAACTTTTTTCTTATCTGGCTTATCACCAATATTTCCAAATAAAGGCTGCGCATAATAAAACTGTAACATGCCTAAAAACATAAAGATACCTGCTAATCCAAAACCATAACTCCAACCAATTTTTTCACCAATCCAACCACACAACATGATTCCAATAAAAGCACCAGCATTAACGCCCATATAAAATATATTATAGGCTCCATCTTTTTTATCATCTCTGCCTTCATATATTTTTGAAATTATAGAAGTCATATTTGGCTTAAAAAATCCATTGCCAATCACTAAAAAGGTAATTCCTATATAAAGAAATGTTGGAGTTTCTACAGCCATAGAGGCATGACCTAAGGTCATAAATAATGCCCCAATCACTACTGCCATTCTATATCCTATTTTGTTATCTGCTAGCCATCCTCCAATTAAAGGAGTTAAGTAGACAAACATTGCGTATGTTCCTAACAAAGAAAGTGCTTCAGAAGAGGACCACCCCCAACCAGGATTATCTCCAATAATAATTCCAGTTAAAAAAATTACTAATATAGCCCTCATACCATAATATGAGAATCTTTCCCACATCTCAGTAAAAAAAAGGACAAATAAAAGTGAAGGATGCCCTAAGACACTAGTTTTAAAAAACTCAGAATTAGAATTTTGATTCATAAATATTTACTTATAACTATATTCCTTCTGCATTATGAGTTAATCGCTTTAAAGGCTTAATTATCGTTAACACTAATAATCCAAATATTGTACAAAAGACTGCAATACCAGTAAAGATTGTGAATTCACCCATTTCTGTAGCTGATTCACCTAATAGACCTGCAACCTTATTCCCTAAACCTGTAGCAGCAAAATAAGCACCCATCATAAATGCCATCCATCTTTCAGGAGCAAGTTTTGTAATAAAAGATAATGCTACTGGAGATGCACATAATTCACCAATTGTATGAAATAAATATGCTAAAACTAACCAGTGCATGCTTGATAATCCTTCTGCATCATATTGCATAGAAGCTGCAGACATAAAGAAAAAGCCCCAGCCCATAATAATTACCCCAATAGCCATTTTAAACAAGGATGAAGACTCTTTTTTTCTGTTTT
Source organism: Flavobacteriales bacterium (assembly GCA_004213965.1). Classification (GTDB taxonomy): domain Bacteria; phylum Bacteroidota; class Bacteroidia; order Flavobacteriales; family Flavobacteriaceae. The sequence goes on along the minus strand of SGZI01000015.1, from coordinate 3,304 downwards.
TCCACCAGACCCAAAAACTACCAACTAGAGTAGCAAAAATTAAAATAAAAATAGCATTAACAGACTGAAACCAACTTGCAGGTACTGTGAAATTCTCTGATAAAACTAAATCAGTTTTTTGTGCAGCATATACATTTAGTAGACCACCAGCCTGTTCAAATGATCCCCAAAAAACAATTATAATTAAGAAAGATAAATAAGTTACAAGTATTCTATCCTTCTCAACTCTATCTCCATCATTATAGACTACAATTGCTACTCCCACAGCAAATGCTAATCCCATTATCAATAAGCCATAATCTAACGAACCTTGAACTTGCCATACATAAATTCCCATACATAGGGTAATAACAAATCCTATTATTGAATTATTTGACTTAAAAATTGAAGCGATTAAATTCCCATCTACTTTTTCACTTTCATCTCTTTCATCTATAACCAAATTACCAACATGGGTTAAATATCGCTGACCATACCAATATGTTAATTGTCCTAAAGCCATTCCAATACCAGCTAATCCAAATCCATAATGCCATCCTATAGTTTCTCCGATATATCCAACTAATAAAGCAGAAGCTGCAGCGCCAAGATTAATTCCCATATAGAAAATATAAAATCCCATATCTCTTTTGTCCTGTTGATCTTTAGGATATAGACCTCCAACCATAGTAGAAATATTAGGTTTTAACATACCTACTCCCATAACTATTAAAGTAAGTCCAGTATAAAAGGCCCATAAAGCTTCTATTGCTAGGACAGAATGTCCTGCAACAAGCAGCATTCCTCCGACAAAAACAGCTTTCTTTTGCCCTATTATTTTATCAGCTATAATACCTCCAGGAATTGAGGCTACATATACGAACATCGTATACCAACCATATAAAGCTAAGGCATCCTCATTACTCCATCCTAATCCTGCATTTTCAATTCCAACTTCAGCAACTAGGTAAAGCACTAAAATTGCTCTCATTCCATAGTAAGAGAATCTCTCCCACATTTCAGTTAAGAATAAAATATACAGCCCAACTGGATGACCTAAAAATTCTTTTTGATTTTCTAATATGTTTGAATCTGTCATAGTATTTAATTTAAAGAATCACTAAAATATTATAAAATATCTAATAATTTTGATTATTCAATAATAAATTATTGCAGCATTATATTATTATTGTAGAATATTATATTAAATTTCAAAAATGGGTAAAGAAATTAAAGGTTTTTCAAAACTAAGTAAAGAAGAAAAAACAAATTGGATAGTAGACAATTTCTTCAAAGAAACTGAAGCTTCAAAAATAATACTAAAACAATATTGGAATGATGATGAAAATCTTCAAAGACTACACGATGAATTCTCTGAAAACACATTAAGTAATTTTTATTTGCCATTTTCAATTGCTCCCAATTTTTTAATCAATGATAAAATCTATAGTATTCCTATGGTGATTGAGGAAAGCTCTGTAATTGCCGCAGCATCAAAATCTGCAAAGTTATGGTCAAGCCTTGGCGGATTTAAAACTAAGATTATTTCTAAAATAAAGAATGGCCAAGTTCATTTTACATATTTAGGTGAGAAAGAATTAATTACATCTTATTTTAATTATATAAAGCCTACACTAATTCAAGATACTGAAACCATAACATCAAATATGAAAAAAAGAGGTGGTGGAATAATTGACATTGAATTAATTAATAGAACCCATGATATGAAGGGGTATTATCAAATTAATGTTTCATTTGATACTGTGGATGCAATGGGAGCAAATTTTATAAATTCCTGTCTTGAGCAGATTTCAAAATCATTTAAAGAAAAATCATCATTATCTGAAGAATATAAAATACAGCCAAATGATATTACAATTATTATGAGTATCCTTTCAAATTATGTTCCTGAATGTATTGTTAAAGCTGAAGTCTCTTGTAAGGTTGAAGAATTAGATAAAATAGAAAACTATGAGAATTACTCTGAAAAATTTGTTCAAGCAGTTAAAATAGCCCAATTAGATACATCAAGAGCTGTTACTCATAATAAAGGTATTATGAATGGTATTGATGCAATTAGTATTGCAACAGGAAATGATTTTAGAGCAATTGAAGCTGGCATTCATGCCTATGCATCAAAGGAAGGAAAATACAAAGGATTAAGCAAAGCTAAAATTGAAAATGATATGTTTAATTTTTCAATTAAAATACCTCTAGCATTAGGAACAGTTGGAGGAATAACAAATCTACATCCGCTAGTAAAACTAGCATTAGAAATGCTAGATAATCCAAATGCTGAAGAGTTAATGCAAATAACTGCAGCAGTAGGTTTAGCTCAAAACTATGGAGCATTAAGATCTCTAATAACCTCTGGAATTCAACAAGGGCATATGAAAATGCATTTAATTAATATTTTGAATTCATTAAAAGCAAATGAAGATGAAAAAAAATTGGCTGTAGAATTCTTTAAAGATAAAATTGTAAATAATAGAAATGTTCAAAATTATTTAATTAAACTTCGCAATTCAGATGAATTATAGTAGTAATGGCAAAATATTATTAACATCTGAATATCTAGTATTGGATGGAGCAAAAGCATTAGCTCTTCCGTCAAAATTTTCTCAGTCCCTAGAAATAAATCAAATAGAAAAAAAGAATGAAATTAAATGGACAAGCTATGACTATAATGGAGAAGTTTGGTTTAATGAAACATTTGTTATATCAGAAAACAACTTTTCATATAAAGGGAATAATAAATTTTCTGATAAATTAGTTGCAATTTTTAAAGCAATTAAAAAACTTAATAAAAGTATTTTTACTGATTTAGGAGTTGATTTTAAAACTAGACTAGGATTTTCAAAAGATTGGGGGCTAGGAACTTCTTCAACTTTAATTAACAACCTATCACTATGGGCAAAAATTAACCCATATGACTTACTTGACCTAACATTTAATGGAAGCGGATATGATATCGCATGCTGTGACAAATTTAATCCAATAGTATATCAAAAAACTAAAGATGAAAGGATAATAGAAGATTCTAATTTTAACCCATCATTTAAAGAAAATTTATTTTTTATCTACTTAGGCAATAAACAAAATACTTCAGAGGCAATAAAAAATTATAGATCTCATAAAAATGAAATAAAAAATATTATTCCTAGAATAAACTCCATTTGCTCATCCATAATTAAATCAAATACATTGACTGAATTTGAAAAATTAATACTAGAACATGAAAAAATTATTTCAAAAACTATAAATCTGGATCCAATTAAAAATATACTTTTTAAAGATTATCAAAGTGGAGCTATTAAAAGCCTTG
>SGZI01000014.1 GCA_004213965.1 Flavobacteriales bacterium | reverse complement strand
GAGCTGTAAAAACCGCTGGATGTTATTGTAATTCCACTATTAACATCACTTGAGTTAAATTTATCATATAGTTCATTAGAGCAATTATAACAATATAATTGATCTTGAATTTGATGATTCTCTTCTATGTATTTTGAAAAGCTTGAGTTATCTATAGATGATAAATCATAATTCAACATAAAACCATCAATATCAATTGCCATCTTGCTTAATAAGAACGAATCAACATGCACATCATCTTGAATTGCACCTGAAGTACCAATTCTTATTAATTCTAAAGACTTTTTAGAATTTAAAACCTCTCCTGTCTGTAGATTTACATTAACTAAAGCATCAAGTTCATTTAAAACAATATCTATATTACCTGAACCAATTCCAGTTGAAATGACTGTAATTCTTTTTGATTTATAATACCCTGTAACAGATTTGAATTCTCTATTCTGAGTTTTAAACTCAATCTTGTCAAAATGTTTCGTGATTTTATCTACACGAAATGGATCCCCAACTAAAATAACTTTAGAAGACAGGTTTTCCGTTTTCAGTTTTAAATGATATACTGAACCGTCACTGTTTAATATTAATTCTGATTTATCCATTACTTATAATTTAACCTCCAACTCTTTTAACATTAAATCCTATTTTTTTTAACTCATTCATTATAGCATCTCTATTATCTCCTTGAATAATGATTTTTCCTGATTTAACACTGCCACCTACACTCAACATTCTTTTTAGTTTTTTAGCAATTTCTTTCTGTTTATTCTCATTAACATTTGTAAATCCTTCAATGATAGTGATGGGTTTCCCTTTTCTTTTTTCATATTTACATACAAGAGGATCTTCTTGAAATATCTTTTGCTTAACATCATTTGTTGAAGCCTTAAAATTATGCTCAGGAAATAAATTCTTTAATTGATCTTGTAAATTCATTATTTCTTTAGAAGGCCTAGTTCTATTAATCTTTCATTTAAGAACTCTCCTGCAGTAATGTCATCAAATGATTTAGGATGTTCATCACAAATGCAAGAATCTAAAACATCTAACTTCATATCACTTACTGGATGCATAAAAAATGGAATAGAATATCTAGATTTTTTTAGCAATTCCCTGTCTGGATTCACCACTCTGTGAACTGTAGATTTTAATACATTATTAGTGTGCCTAGACAACATGTCTCCAATATTTATCATTAATTCATCTTTACTAGCCATTGCATCAATCCATTCACCATTTGAATGCTGAACTTGTAATCCTTTACCATGTGCACCCATAAGTAAAGTAATAAGGTTTATATCTCCATGAGCCCCAGCACGAACAGCTTCTTTAGGATCATCTAAAATAGGAGGGTAGTGGATAGGTCTTAATATCGAATTACCATTCTTAATATATTGATCAAAGTAATCCTCCTCTATATTTAAATACAATGCTAAAGCTCTAAGAATGTATTTTGCTGTTTTTTCTAAAGTTGAGTATAGTTCTTTACCTACTTTATTAAATTCAGGCAATTCATCAACATGAATATTTGGGAAATAATTGTATTTATCTTTATCTTTTTCTTCTATATATTGACCAAAATGCCAATATTCTTTTAGATCACCATGCTTGCTTCCTTTAGCACTCTCTTTACCAAAAGAAACATATCCTCTTTGACCTGAATATTCTGGAAATTCATACTTAGTTTTTATCTCATTTGGAAGTTCAAAAAACAACTTAATTTGTTCATAAAGTCTTTCAACAAGATCATCAGATAAAAAATGACCTTTAACTGCACAAAACCCTATCTCTTGAAAAGCCTTACCTATTGTTTGAACGAATTCTTCCTTACGTTGAGGGTCTTCACTTAAAAAGTCTCTAAGATCTACTGATGGTATCTTGTTCATAATAATGTTTTATTAGTATTCGGCAAATATACAAAATGTTGATAATTAAATTTTTTGATATTGAATTATAAGTGAAAAAATTATAGCTTTAATTCCCCATAATATTAGTACTTTTATATCCATCTATATGGAATAGATATTTAGAATGAATTATCAAAAATCTTCAATAAAAGCCGTAAAACATTTAGAGCTTTATACTTCAATGCTAAAGTCAAGGATGATTGAAGAAAAAATGCTTGTTTTACTAAGACAAGGTAAAATTTCAAAATGGTTCTCCGGCATAGGACAAGAAGCTATATCTGTTGGTCTTACACTAGCATTAGAGAATGATGAGTACATCCTTCCAATGCATAGAAATTTAGGTGTATTTACTTCTAGAAATATACCACTGCATCGATTATTTTCTCAATGGCAAGGAAAGCCATCTGGTTTTACCAAAGGAAGAGATAGGTCATTTCATTTTGGGACAAATGACTACAATATTGTTGGGATGATATCACATTTAGGTCCTCAGCTTGGAGTAGCTGATGGAATAGCATTGTATAATTTATTGAACAATACTAAGAAAGTTACTGCCGTTTTTACTGGAGAAGGAGGTACGAGTGAAGGTGATTTTCATGAAGCATTAAATGTAGCTTCAGTTTGGAATCTTCCGGTGATATTTATTATTGAAAATAATGGCTATGGTTTATCAACTCCAACAAATGAACAGTACAATTGTAAGAACCTTGCTGATAGAGGTATCGGGTATGGTATGGAATCTCATATTATAGATGGTAATAATATAGTAGATGTATATTCTGAAATTTCCTCAATTGCTTCTAAAATTAGAAAAAAACCAAAACCTGTATTAATTGAGTTTAAAACATTTAGAATCAGAGGTCACGAAGAAGCTAGTGGAGTTAAGTATGTACCAAATGAACTAATAGATGAATGGAAAAAAAGGGATCCCATTTCAAATTATGAATCATTTCTTATGGAATCTAAGCTCCTTAATAAGGAGGATGTTAATGAAATTAAAGAAAAGATTAAGGAAGAAATAGATTCTAATTTAAAAACAGCATTTGATGAAGAGACTTCAGAGCCAAAAATTGATACTGAACTTAAAGATGTTTACAAGAACCATGTATTTAAAAAAGTAGATCATTCTAGTAAAACACAAAACCTAAGATTTGTTGATGCTATTTCTGAAGGCTTGTTTCAATCTATGGAAAAGAATGATGATTTAATTTTAATGGGACAAGATATTGCAGAGTATGGAGGTGTATTTAAAGTTACGGAAGGTTTTACTGATAAGTTTGGGCTAGAAAGAGTAAGAAATACTCCCATATGTGAATCATCAATAATTGAGGTTGCTATGGGACTGTCTATTTGTAAAACAAAAAGCGTTGTTGAACTACAGTTTTCAGACTTTATAAGCTCAGGTTTTAATCCAGTAGTAAACTATTTAGCTAAATCCTTTTATCGATGGGAGCAGAATGCTGATATTGTTTTAAGAATGCCTTGTGGAGCAGGAGTAGGAGCTGGACCATTTCATTCACAAACTAATGAAGCTTGGTTTACTAAAACTCCTGGATTAATTGTGTTATACCCTGCATTTCCATATGATGCTAAAGGACTGCTAATTTCAGCTATTGAAAACCCTAATCCTGTTCTATTTTTTGAACATAAGGCGTTATATAGAAGTTTAAGACAAGAAGTTCCTAAAGATTATTATAATCTTCCAATTGGTAAGGCTTCATTTTTGAGATCAGGAAATAATATTAGTATTATATCGTATGGTGCTCCAGTTCATCACGCATTAGAAATTTTAGATAAGAATCCTAACATAAGTGCAGATTTAATCGATCTTAGGAGTTTGTGCCCATTGGACAGCGAATCAATAATAAACTCTGTAAATAAAACTGGAAAAGCAATAATCCTTCAAGAAGACTCTATGTTTGGCGGTTTAGCTTCTGAAATATCATCTATAATAATGGAAAACTGTTTTGAATCCTTAGATGCACCAGTTAGAAGGGTGGCCAGTCTTAATACGCCAGTTCCGTTTGAAGCTAGTTTAGAAAAACAATATCTTCCTTACAGCAGATTTGAGAAAGAATTAATTGATTTAGTTAATTACTAGACTGAATATTTTTAGCAATTTTTTGTACTTCAGTTAATACTCTTAAAAGATTGCCGCTCCATATTTTACCTATTTCTTCTTTATTATAGCCTCTTTTTAATAACTCTTTAGTAACATTAAATGTTTCGGACGCATCAGACCACCCTTGAATTCCTCCACCGCCATCAAAATCACTGCTAATTCCTACATGATCTATCCCTATCTTTTCAACCATATAATCAATATGATCAACTAAATCTACAACCGTTACTAAGTCTGGAGAAATATCATCCCTTAAATATCCTGCATAAGCAACTGTTTGAACTACACCACCATTTTGCTTGATCCAATCTAATTGTTCGTCATCTAAATTTCTAGAATGATTGCATAAATTTCTTGCAGAAGAATGAGAGGCAATAACAGGGGCTTTACTTATTTCTATCATTTGACGTATGGCTTCTTTAGAAGGGTGTGAAACATCTATCATTATTCCTACTCTATTCATTTCAGTTACTGCTTCTTTTCCTTTATCACTTAATCCATCGTGCAACCATATGCCGTCTTCTTCTCCTGTATTTGAATCAGAGAATTGACTATGACCATTATGGGCTAAGGAAATGTATCTTGCTCCAAGGTCATAGAATTTTTTAATATTTGACAAGTCATTGGATAGGGGATATGCATTTTCAACTCCTATCATTGCTATTTTTTTTCCTTTTGCATTTATCTTGTATACATCTTCTTCTGATAGTGCAAGCTCAATCTGATCTGGAGCATATTCTTCTACAAGTCTATGGATTGCTTCAAACTTATCCATAGCATTTTTATGTGCAGTTTTATATCCATTTTCATTTAACGAATCTTGAGCTGTAAAAACAATAAACCACGCTACATCTAATCCTCCTTCTATCATTTTTGGAAGATTTACTTGAGAATTTGTATTTGTTGTGTAATTATTGTTATCTGTAAAATTATTTAAATCAATATCACAATGTGTGTCTAGAGTTATTGTTTCATTATGTATTTCCATTGTATTTCTTTCACCAATAAATTTATCCTGATATACTATAAAAAAAATAGTAATAGAAAGAATAATAACTATAATATGATTTTTAAATTTTAGCAATCTGATAAATTATTAATAATTAAGTACATAAGATAAAATTTTTCTCTTAAAGATTATTGAATAACTAAGAAAAGTTCCTATTTTTGCAAATCTTCATAAAGTAAAATGATAACAAAAAAAGAAAAGGATTTATACAAATATCAGAAAGGAGCCATCTCTGAAATCTTTAAAAGATTTGATAATGCTCCTAGTGATTATCATCTGCTTTATCAGCTACCAACAGGAGGTGGTAAAACAATTATCTTTTCTGAAATAGTTAGACAATACTTAAAAACACACGAGAGTAGAGTAGTGGTAATGACTCATAGAATAGAGCTTTGTAATCAAACCTCTAAAGTACTTACTGAATTTGGTGTTGAAAATAAAATAATTAACAGCAAAGCATCTTTAGATGATCAAGGTAATTACGGTTGCTTTGTAGCAATGGTTGAAACATTAAATAACAGGCTTCTTGATGATAAACTTGATATTTCAAATGTTGGGCTAGTTATAATTGATGAAGCTCACTATAATTCATTTACCAAATTATTTAAATTCTTTAGTTCATCTTTTATATTGGGAGTAACAGCAACTCCATTAAGTTCAAATATCAATCTCCCTATGAATGATAATTATGACGAATTAATTGTAGGAGAGTCTATAAAAGAATTAATTAGCAACAGATTTCTAGCTAAAGCTGATTTGTTTACCTATAATGTTGGTTTAACTTCATTAGTTGTTGGAGCAAATGGAGATTACACAGTCAAATCCTCTGAAGACTTATACACAAACAATGATATGTTATCAAAACTAGTGTGTGCGTATGAAGAACGTTGTGTAAATAAGAAAACATTAATATTTAATAATGGTATTAATACTTCTCTGATTGTTTATGACACATTTAAAAGTGCAGGTTTTCAAATTAAACACCTAGATAATACTGCAACAAAAAAAGAAAGAGCAAATATCTTAAAGTGGTTTAAAGAGACTCCAAGTGCAATTCTTACATCAGTTAGTATTTTAACTACTGGATTTGATGAACCAACAGTAGAAAGTATTATTATTAACAGAGCTACAAAATCACTAACCTTGTATTACCAAATGATAGGTCGAGGGTCTAGAGTTCTAGAAAAAAAGTCTTGTTTTGATGTTATAGATCTAGGTAATAATTTCTATAGGTTTGGTGAATGGGGATCAGACATTAATTGGCAGCAAATCTTTAAATTTCCTGATAATTACCTTGATAGTATTATCTCTGACGAAGAAATTGAAGGAAGATTTAGATATGAAATGCCAGAAGAAATACTAAAGTTATTTTCAAATTCAGAGAATCTGTATTTTAATGTAAATGAAGTATATGTCGATTCTATTAGAAATGGAAAATCCTCTAAAATTGTACTACAAAAAGCGATCGAACATCACTCTAAAATTTGTGTTGAAAATTCTGATGATGTTTATGATGCATTAAACCTAATAAAAGAGCTTAGCGATGATATTGATTATCTGATAAAAAGATATTCAAAATGTATTAGCAAAAGCACTCCAAATTTTCTTGAATGGTTGGCAGGTGATTACAAAAAAAGATTAAGATCATATATCAGAATTAATTTTGATGATGTTAAAGAGCTAGTCCATTAAATTAATTCCTAACTTTATTTAAACTCAAATTAATATGAAAAATTTAATATTACTTATAAGTATTTCTGTTGCATTAAGCTGTCAACAAAACAAAAAAGTTGAAACCATTGCTGTGAAGCAAGAAGTTTCAATTGTTGATCCAGATATATCATTTGGTGTTAGAGGAAATTGTGGTATGTGTAAAACAACCATTGAAAAGGCTGCTTTATCTGTTGATGGAGTAGAGGAAGCTTCTTGGAATATTACCTCTAAAATTTTAGATGTTAAAACAACTAGTGACTTAGATTCGATTAGAATTCATGAAGCTGTAGCTAATTCAGGATATGACACTGAATTAATATTAGCAGTAGATGAGAATTACAATAATTTGCCAGGATGTTGTCAATACAATAGAGAGATGGTAATAACATCGAAAAATTAGTCATGCATAGATTTCTCTCTGGCTATTTCATTATTGTTTTATTAATTAGCGCTATATCATGTAAAGGTGATATAAATGATATTTCTTCAGGAAATGATCCTAATTTCACTATAATAAGTCATTCAGATCAAGGATTTTCATCAACAAATAGAAAAGTTAATGTTTTTGGCATAGATATTTATGCAGTGCCTGAAGTAAATGATAGTAAATTGCTTCATGCTGCTAATGTTTTGGCTCAATATTTAGATAATAATGAAGATGGAAATGTAGATAATACTATAGTTCATAATATGATGATTGAGAATAAAGCATTCATAATTATGTGGAAAAACGATAATGATTTAGATATTGATCCGCCTAATGATAGAATTGGACAGGACTTAGGTGATGATGAAACCAACCCAAATTTTGTTATAAATAATAAACAGGGGCAATTTGATGCTTCATTAGAAGAAATATGGCATATAATTAGTCATTCTGGCTACGCATATGCATATCCAGAGGTTTTTGGAGAAAACCCCGGAACATCTCTATCAAATGCTATGGATATAGCTAGAGGTGGTTTTTTTATTCAAATACCTGATTCATATCCATCTAATGCATGGTATTCATATTATGATTATACTTGTGAATATGACTGCATGGCTGCAGAATATATATATTGGGCGATTACATCAATTTTGGGAGCTCAAGAGAATAGACTTGATGAAATTGGAGATGAATGGATTTTAAATACTGCTGAGCTTGTAGAAACTACTGACACTGCTATATACTCATTATTAACAGCAGATGAATATAATTTCCCTACAGAATTACCTGACGGCACTTACAGACATTAATATCAACAGGTTAATTGTTCTATAATTTATATTATGTAAAATAGAATATTAAACTATCTGCCCTATTTTACTAAATTATTATTCCAACTTAATCCTGTAGAAAAATAACTAAGATCATTATTTAACCCTTCTCCAAATGATAGATCAAACTGTAAATTGTTTTTAATTAAATATGTAATGCCTGCATCAAAATTTGATTGAAAACGATTATTTCCTTGTTCTCCAAAGATTTCTACATAAAAACCCCATTTATTTATACTTTTAGCAATAGCTAAAGTATAAATAAATACACCTTTTTCTCTGTAAATCTTATTATAACCTATATTATAACCAATTGAAAAAGTTTTTGATAAATCATGAGAAATCAATAATCTATTTAATGTCCCATATTCGTTATTAGAATAATATTTCGATGCTGTTGGAATAGATAAATGTGTTAAAAAAGCTATGGTAGTATGTTTTTCCTCAAAATTAAAAATCTGAATTTTAGCTCCTAATTCTAAATCACCAAATTTTGGAGATTCTGATTCTAAGCTTCGACCATGAGGTGCAATGCCATTATAATTATCTAAAAAAAGAAGATTAGTATTAAGTCTCAGCTCTATACTGTTTGATATTCCATATCTAAATAGAGTATTAAAGACTTCTTCTTCTTGAAAAGAATATCCGCTTTCAACCTGCAATATATTTATAGGTAATGTAACAGAAGATTCTGTCTGATCTGGCCTATCAGTTATAATTTGCCCCCAACTAACAGTATGGATAAAAAAGAAAACTAAGATTGATGGAAAATTAAACTTCATATTATTATCAAATAATGTCTCTATTATTTTATGAACTAATTGGAGTTTTTTTCTATATATACAGAAGTTGTAGGAAAAGCAAAATCACTGTTATGTTTATTTACTATTTCTATTATACTGTAATTTATCTTTTGCTGTGTATCAATTAAATCTTCCCATTCTGGGCTATTAACATAATACAGAACCATAATATCTAAAGAGCTAGCACCAAAATTAAGAAACCTAACTCTTCCATCCTCATTTGTCATTGGATGATCATCAACTAATTTCTGAATATCATCAACAATATTTTTTATTTGTTCTATTTTAGTGTCATATGTAAGACCAATATTAAACTTAACCCTCCTAACAGGTCTAACACCTAGGTTGTCTAACTCTGTATTTATAATGTTTTTATTTGGTACAGTTACTATACTTTTATCATATGTTCTAATTCTAGTACTTCTAAAACCTACTTTTTCAACCATACCAGTAACTCCACCTAAAGTTATAACATCTCCAACAGCAAAAGGCTTGTCAAAAAAGATAGTAAATGAGCCTAATAAGTTTTCTATACTTTCTTTTGAAGCAAGAGCAATAGCAACCCCTCCTACTCCTAAACCAGCGACCAAAGCAGTAATATTTACATTAAAAACATTTCCAAGAATTATTACTAAAGCAAAAATTACAACAATGACCTTTATAAGATCAATAGCAAAAGGAATAAGACCATCATCTACTTTGCTTTCAGTCTGGGCAGCTTTCTCTTTAAGTCTAGATCCAATGAAGTCAATAGATCTTAGAACTAACCAGAATATTGTGCAAATAAACGCTAGATAGAATCCTTTTTCTATAATCATCATAATTCCAAATTCAGAGGAGTTATTTAAATTCCATTCTTGAGGTAAACTAAGGGTGTTTGAACTAACATACAGAATCATAAGTAAAAAGAAGTAGTGTAAAGGTTTTTTTAGAAGTGAATCCAATATTTCTTTTTCACTTTCAGAGCTGTTACTACCAAATAATTTTAATGCAATTCTTAATAAATATGATATAATTGGTCTAGCTAATATTAGACCCAAAATAATTATCAATCCAAAATATAAATAATCTTGAACTGAATTATTTAAAAACTCAATACTTAAAAAATCAATTTCCATATCCTTGTAATTATAGTCAAAAATAACAAAAATAATACGAACCCTTTAATATTATAATTTTCTTTTAGCACTATATTTTGTATCTTATAGCTCTTATCATTATTAAAATTAAACTTTATGAAAACTTTTAAATCAATTCTAGCTATTGCTATTCTTACTGCAATAAGCTATTCGTGTAATAATTCAGCCGTTCAGAAAATGATGCAAGAGCCTGAAACTGGTATTATTGTTTCAGATGAGAATAAAGCTAAATTTGAAGATCAAATCAACACCTTTAGAACCTTTACACAAGCATTCCATGATGAAGATATTAATCAACTTATGAGTGTAGTTACTGACTCTATACAGTGGAGCCCTCCTGAATATAATGGAGGTGTAACAGTCGGATATGATGGTTTTAAAGCTGCTGTATTAAATTACTTTGATAATTTTGATGATATTACTTTTAATGAAGCCGAAGGTCTTATTGGATCTGATAATGCTTATTGGTCTGGCTCGCTTTATTCATCAGGAGAAACAAATACTGACCCTAACGTAATGAGGGTTTATGGAACATTCTCGTGTCTCCATACTGAAACTGGCGCTACTGTTTATAATAAGTGGTATGCAGTTTTGGCTTTTAATGATGATGGTAAAATTGCAACATTCTCTGATTGGTTTGATGTTAGTGGAATGCAAACACAAATTGAAAAATTTGTAGAGTCTAATCAAGATTAATTTATTATTTATTTCAAACCTAAAAACTATTATGAAAAATTTAAAAATATTATTCAGTGTTTTAATATTAGCTTTAATAAGCTATTCATGTAACAATTCTGCTGTTCAAAGAATGATGGAAGAAGAGCCTGAAAGAGCTGTTGGAATGTCAGCATGGGAAGGTGTTGAAGATTTGAAATGGCATGTCGGAACTCAAGATGCTGTTGATGTAGCAAAAAACATGAACTCTGCATGGAGATCAAGAGATTACGAAACTATGAGAACATATCTATCAGATACTGCTCAACTTACTGCTACAAATGGTTATACTTTCACTAACGTTAATGAATTTATTGAATCTCGTAAAAGAAATGATTCGGCTATGAATGCTAGAGGAGCAACATTTGACTGGAGTACAACTAACATTTTTTCTGTTGATTTAGACCCTTCAACTGGAGGAGAACACGTACATGCAGATTATTATGGTATGTATACTTTAGATGGTCAAGAAGATAATTTTAGAGTTTTAAATAGATACTATATTATTGATGGAAAAATAGTTGTCTGGAACTCATACTACCAAGAAATAATCGAACCTAAACCAGAACAAGAGGCTGTAGAAGAAACTGAAGAATAATAACTAAACATATAAGAAATGAAAAAAATAAAATTAATTTTTACAATTGGAGTACTTGCTGCTTTTGTGTATTCATGTAACAATTCTGCTGTTCAAAGAATGATGGAAGAACCTGTAGAACCTGAAAGATCAGTTGGATTTACAAACTGGTCAGATGATGGGGTTGAATATAAATGGCACTTAGGGACTGATGGAGCTGTTCAAGTAGTTAGAGATCTTGATGAAGTTTGGGCAAATCAAAACTGGGAAGGCGTAAGAGAAATGCTTTCCGATACTGCTAAATTTTATTGGAGAAATGGAGGCGTTCAATCAGTTGATGAATTTATGACTCAAATAAGCTCTGATAGTACAGGGGCTGCTACATGGAAATTCAATGGTGCATTTTCTGTTGATTTAGATCCAACAAGAGGTGGAGAGCATGTTCACGCTGCCTTTTCAGTATCTACTAAAACTGACAGCACTACTGTAAATAGAGATGTTATAGAAAGATATTATATAATTGACGGAAAGGTTGTTACTTGGCATCAATTTAGTCTTGATGTAAAATAACAGCATTGCATAAATATAAAAAAAGCACCTTAGTAGGTGCTTTTTTTATTATGTATCCTTTGGAATTTAGTTATTGCCTAATATTAAAGGTAAACCGTCCTTTCCACTACCAACAACAACAACCTTGGAATTTGGTGATTCAGCTAATTTTAGTGTAGCCTCTATACCTTTATCTCTTAGAATATTCGGAGTTAATGAAGCTGCCAATATTCTATTTGCATCAGCTTTACCTTGTGCTTCAATAACTTGTTTTTCAGCTTCCTTAGCTGCAGTGACTAATCTAAACTCATATTCTAGTGATTCCTGTTCCTGCTTTAGTTTTCTTTCAATTGCTTCCTTAATTGGTATCGGCAAGGTTACATCTCTTACTAAAACTTCATTTAATTGAATATATTGGTCATCAACAATTTTTTTAGTCTCAACATATATCTCTTGCTGAATAGCATCTCTTTTTGTAGAATATAGCTGTTCAGGAGTATATCTACCTACAACACTTCTTGCAGCAGATCTAATTGCTGGTAATAATATTCTTTGCTTGTAAGCCTCACTTTTTTCTTGATGAAGTTTACCTAGGTTTGCATAATCTGGTTGAAACCATGCTGAAGCTTCAAGTTTTATATCTAGTCCATTAGATGATAAAACATTCATTTTTTCAAATACTTCTTGCTGTCTAACCTCATAAACAAATAAACTATTCCATGGCGCTATTAAATGTATCCCCTCACCTTTTGGAGGTTGATCAGTAACTACACCACCATCAAACAATTTATATAATACTCCTGCTTCACCAGAACCAATGGTCCATACTGATTTTGTTAAAAGCAATAAGCCGAATGTCATTGTTAATAGTAACGGCACTCCTATTCTTGGTATATTATTCATTTTCTTTTTTTTAATTATTAATAATTTATGTTAATAGTCCCCCGTCTATATTTAATACTTGTCCTGTAACATACGATGACATATCACTTGCAAGCCAAACACATGCATTAGCTATATCTTCTGGGGTACCTCCTCTTTTTAAAGGAATTGAATTTCTCCAATTTTCTATAATTTTTTCATCTAATTTTTTAGTCATTTCAGTTTCAATGAAACCTGGAGCAATAACATTACACCTAATGTTTCTTGACCCTAATTCTAAGGCAATAGATTTTGAGAATCCAATTATTCCTGCTTTTGATGCAGCATAATTTGACTGTCCTGCATTTCCCTTCACTCCTACTACCGAACTCATATTTATTATTGAACCACTTTTTTGCTTTAGCATAGTCTTCTGAACAGCCTTTGTCATATTAAAAACTGAATTTAGATTAACTTTTATTACTTTATTGAAGTCTTCTTCTTGCATTCTTAATAATAAATTATCTCTAGTAATTCCTGCATTATTAACTAATACGTCAATGCCTTCAAAATCTTCAACTATTTTATCAACAAGAGCTATTGAATCATTATAATTAGCCGCATCTGACTGATATGCTATAGCTTTTACTCCAAGTTCTTTTAATTCTTTTTCAAAGGTTTTAGCTAGTTCAACAGAGCTACTATAGGTAAATGCTATGTTGGCTCCATTTAATGCAAACTCTTTCGCTACCCCTTTTCCTATACCTCTTGAGGCACCTGTAATTATTGCTGTTTTTCCTTTTAGTAATTTCATATCTTATTATTAAAATTAATAAAACATTGCTTTATTAAGATAATATTCTGTGAACTTTTTTTCCAATCTCTGCTGGAGAATCTACAACATTTATGCCATAATGGTTTAATATTTCTTTTTTTGCTATGGCTGTATCGTCAGAGCCACCAACTATTGCTCCTGCATGTCCCATAGTCCTACCAGCTGGAGCAGTTTCTCCTGCAATAAATCCAACTACTGGCTTATCACTATTACTTTCATTGTACCATTTTGCAGCTTCAGCTTCTAATTGTCCTCCAATCTCCCCTATCATCACTATACATTCTGTTTCTGGATCATTTACAAACATTTCTACTGCATCTCTTACGGTTGTTCCAATAATTGGATCTCCACCAATACCTATTGCTGTACTTATGCCAAAACCTTGTTTAACAACTTGATCTGCTGCCTCATATGTTAATGTTCCAGATTTAGATATAATCCCTACATTTCCTTTTTTGAATATAAATCCTGGCATAATACCAACTTTTGCTTCATCAGGAGTTATAACACCAGGGCAATTAGGGCCAATCATTGTACAAGAAAATTTATTTAAATGGTTTTTAACCTTTATCATATCAGATATCGGAATACCTTCTGTAATCGTAATTATAACTTTAATTCCAGCTTCAGCAGCTTCAATAATTGCTTTAGCTGCATATGCTGGAGGAACAAATATTATACTTGTATCCGCTTGCAATTCATCTACTGTCTCTTTCACTGTATTATAAACTGGCTTATCTAAATGTGTTTGACCACCCTTTCCAGGAGTTACTCCTGCTATGACATTAGTACCATATTCAATCATTTGACTTGCATGAAATGTCCCTTCCCTTCCTGTAAAACCTTGAACGATTATTCTAGAATTCTTATCTACTAATACACTCATTCTTCAATTATTAATTTATTCTTTTGCTCTTTCTTTATATTGACCTTTAATAGAATCAACTTTAATCTTATCACCTTCATTAATGAATAATGGTACATTAACAACTGCACCTGTTTCAAGAGTAGCTGGTTTTGTTGCATTTGTTGCTGTATTTCCTTTAACTCCAGGTTCAGTAGAAACAACTTCAAGAATTACATTTGCTGGCATTTCAACTGACAATGGCTCTGAACTCTCAGAATTTGTAATTACAGTAACAACTTCACCCTCTTTCATTAATTGGGGATTATCTAATAATTTTTCTTCAATAGAGATTTGATTATAATCATCTGTATTCATAAAGTGATATATGTTGTTGTCATTATATAAGTATTGAAATTTGTTTGTCTCAACTCTAACAACATCTATCTTATGTCCTGATGAAAATGTGTTATCTACTACTTTTCCAGTGGTTACACTTTTTAGTTTTGTTCTAACAAATGCAGGCCCCTTTCCAGGTTTAACATGTAAAAACTCTATAATTTTATATATATCATGATTATGTTTAATACACAATCCATTTCTAATATCAGATGTATTACTCATTTAATATACTGTTTAATTTGATTTAATATATCCTTTCATAATACCTCTGTGTGAATCTTTAACGAATTGAAGAATCTCATCTCTTTCATCAGATGCTTCCATTTCTGCTTCAATAATTTCACAAGCTTGAGTTGTATTATGATTTTTTTGATATAAAATCCTATAAATATTTTGAATTTCTCTTATTTTTTCAGTCTTAAAACCTCTTCTTCTTAGACCAACAGAATTAATACCAAGGTAAGACATCGGTACTCTGGCGGCTTTAACATAAGGAGGAACATCTTTTCTTACTAAACATCCACCAGTAACAAATGCATGATTTCCGATTGAACAAAACTGATGTACTGCAGTTAATCCTGAAATTATAACATGATTACCAACAGTAACATGACCTGCTAAAGTTGTGCTATTTGAAAATATACAATTATCTCCAACTATGCAGTCGTGAGCAATATGGCTATACGCCATTATTAAACAGTTATTACCTACAACTGTTTTATTTCTATCATTAGTTCCTTTATTTATAGTGGAGCATTCTCTTATTGTTACATTATCCCCTATTTCAACATATGTTTTCTCATTATTGTATTTTAAATCTTGAGGAACTCCAGAAATTACTGCTCCAGGAAATATATTGCAGTTTTTTCCAATTCTTGCGCCATCCATTATTGAAACATTTGACCCTATCCAGGTACCCTCTCCAATGACAACATCTGCATCTATTGAAGTGAATGGCTCAATAACTACATTTTTTGCAATTTTTGCCTCTGGATGCACATATGATAATGGTTGTTTCATGTTTATTTAATTTTTGTTATTTGAGCTGTTAATTCCGCTTCTGCACATAACCTGTCATTTACAAAAGCAAATCCTTTCATTTGACAAACACCCCTTCTAACAGGGTTAAGCAAGTTACATTTAAATATTATAGTATCACCAGGAAACACTTTGTTTTTAAATTTAACTTTATCCATTTTTGCAAAAAAAGTTAAATAGTTCTCCGGATCAGGAACCTTAGATAACACAAGAATACCGCCAATTTGAGCCATAGCTTCAGTGATTATTACACCAGGTAAAATAGGATATTCAGGAAAATGACCTTTAAAATAATACTCCTCTGCCTTAACATGTTTTAATCCAAGAATATAATTTTCTTTTAATTCATATATTTCATCTATAAATAAGAAAGGATCCCTGTGAGGTAGAATTTCTTTAATCTTTTTTGAATCCATTATAGGTTTTTTCCCCTGAATATCTGGCGTCTTACTTATTTTAATTCCAAGTTTTCTTTCTTTCTTAGCCTCTTCAATGATAGCGCCCATTTTTCTTGCAAATTGTGTGTTAACAAAATGGCCTGGTTTTGTAGCTATTACTCTTCCTCTTATTTTAATTCCTACCAATGCTAGATCTCCAATAACATCTAACAACTTATGACGGGCAGCCTCATTTGGATAATGTAGTGTTAGATTATCTAATATACCATTTGGAGTTACTTTTATATCATCTTTGTTAAATGCTTTTTTTAGTTTCTCCATTGTAACATCTGACAAAGATTTATCTACATATACTATCGCATTATTTAAGTCTCCTCCTTTAATTAAACCTTTACTAAGGAGCATTTCTATTTCATGTAAAAAACTAAATGTTCTTGCATCAGATATCTCTTCTCTAAAGTTTTTTATAGAATTCATTGTCGCATTTTGAGTTCCTAGAACTTTTGTTCCAAAATCGACCATTGTAGTTATTTGATATTCACTTGAAGGAATTAATGTTATTTCACTTCCACTTTTTGAATCTTTATATGATATAATGTCTCTTACAACAAATTCTTTTCTTTTTTCTGCAAGTTGTTTTACCCCAACTGATTCAAGAGCTTCAACAAAGTATTTTGAGGAACCATCCATTATTGGAGGCTCAGACGCATCTATTTCAATTTTAACATTGTCTATCTCAAGACCCACAAGGGCTGCCAAAACATGTTCGCATGTTTGAATTGTTATGTTCTCTTTTTTTAGAAATGTTCGCCTATCTGTATTAATAACATATTTAATATTTGCTTCAATTATTGGTTTATCCTTAAGATCCATTCTTTTGAATGTATATCCATTATTTGCACTGGCTGGTTTAAAAGTCAAGTTAACCTCTTTTCCAGTGTGTATTCCAATTCCTTTTAAGGAAATTGATTTGTTTATAGTAGTTTGGTTATTGTTAGTTAGAACTATCATTACTCTTTTTTAATTTTTCAATATCCTTTACATATTTGTCTAAATTCCTGAAATGAACATATGATTTATTAAAAGCTTTTTCCTCAAAAGCTGGGCTTCCTTTAATTACTGAACCATCTTTAACACTTTTAAAAACACATGCTTTTCCATTAATTTTAACATTATCTCCAATTGTTATATGCCCTACCATACCTACATGTCCTCCAATTTGACAGTTTTTTCCAATTTTTGTTGAACCAGCTATTCCACATTGTGCAGCCATAACCGTATTTTCACCTATAACTACATTATGAGCTATTTGCACTAAATTATCCAGTTTTACTCCACTATTTATAATGGTTGACCCCAAAGTTGCTCGATCAATTGTACTTGAAGCGCCTATCTCAACATTGTCTTTAATTATTACATTTCCTATTTGAGGGACTTTTTTAAATTTACCTGAACCATCTGGAGCAAACCCAAATCCATCAGAACCAACAACAACATTTGAGTGTATAACACAATTTTCACCTATTTCGGAATCTTTGTAAATTACAGCTCCAGGATGTACAATTGTGTTGCTTCCAATAGAAACATTATTACATATATTAACATTATTTAGTATAATTACATTCTTACCAAGAATAACATTTTCACCAATAGTAGAATAATTACCAACTGAAACATTTTCTTCGATCTTTGCTGTTTTTGAAATTATAGCAGAATCTTTTATTCCAAAACTACTTATAGAGTTGGTATCAAACTTATGTAGCAATTTAACAAACGCCATATATGAATCCTCTACTCTAATTAAAGTGGCATTGATATCCTTAGTAGGCTCAAAATTCTTATTAACAATTATTATTGAAGCTTTCGTTCTATACATCCATGGCTCATACTTTTTATTAGCTAAGAATGTTATTGACCCCTTAGTTGATTCTTCAATTTTATTTAATGAATCTATATCAACTGAAGAATCTCCTTCGATTTCTCCATTTAATATTTCTGCTATTTCTATTGCACTAAATTTCATTGCATGCAAAATTAGGGAATTTCAATAAATTCATTGTTAATGTATTCACAAAAGTTTAATGGTAATAATTATGTAAATTTATAGCTTTATTAAACTTTTACTTGTTTAAATGGTTAAAACTAAAATTCTATGGGTTGATGATGAGGTCGAGTTGTTAAAACCTCATATAATTTTCTTGGAAGAGAAACACTTCTTGATCACAACTTCCAATAATGGCTTAGATGCCATTGAGTTAATTAAGAATGAACACTTTGATGCTGTATTATTAGATGAAAATATGCCTGGACTAAATGGAATTGAGACCTTAACAATAATGAAAGAGATTGATTCAAATATTCCTATTATTATGATAACCAAAAGTGAAGAGGAAAAAATCATGGATGATGCTATTGGAAACAAAATTTCAGATTATTTAATTAAACCCGTAAATCCTAAACAAATTCTTTTAAGCTTAAAAAAGAATTTAAATAATCTTGAAATAATTTCAGACAAAACTATTTCAGGATACCAACAGGAATTTAGAAACATTTCATTAGAATTATCTGAAATAAACTCAATTGATCAATGGAAAGAGATCTATCTTAAATTAATCTCATGGGAACTCAAATTAGATGAGAATAGTAATGAAACAATGATGGAGATTTTAAAATCTCAGAAAAATGAAGCAAACAAGCTCTTTTCTAAATTTATAGAAACAAACTATCAAGACTGGATTAATGAAAGCGCTTCTTCTCCATTACTTTCTAATTCTATAATAAAGGAGAAATTAGTTAAAGAACTCTCAGGATCAAATCCAACACTTTTTGTAGTAATTGATAACTTAAGATATGATCAATGGAAAGCAATTGAGCCATTAATATATAATCACTATAATAAAATTACGGAAGAACCTTACTTAAGCATCCTTCCAACAACTACTCAATATGCAAGGAATTCTCTTTTCTCTGGATTAATGCCTTTAGAAATACAAAAACACTATCCAAATTACTGGAAGAATGATTCTGATGATGGAGGAAAAAATCTTTATGAGAAAGAACTATTACTAGAGAATTTAAAAAGACTGGGCTTGAGTAACATATCATGTGATTATAACAAGATCACTAATCTTAAAAATGGACAAAAGCTCGCGGAAAACATAAAAGACAAAATAAAAAATGATTTAACAGTCGTTGTATATAATTTTGTTGACATGTTGTCTCATTCCAAAACAGAAATGGAAATAATAAAAGAATTAGCTTCAAATGATAGAGGATATCGATCTTTAACCCTGAGTTGGTTCAAAAACTCTCCCCTATTTGATATTATTAAAAAGGGACAAGAAAATGGATTTAAATTGATCATTACTACTGATCATGGAACAATTAATGTCAAAAATCCATCAAAAATAATTGGTGACAGAAATACTAGTCAAAACTTAAGATATAAAACTGGAAGAAGTCTTACATATAATGACAAAGATGTTGTTTCATTTGAAAACCCTAATAAGATTTCTCTACCGAATATATCTTTAAATAGCTCTTATGTTTTTGCTAAAGAAAGCACCTATTTAGTTTACCCAAAAAACTACAATTATTACGTTAATTATTTTAGAGACACTTATCAGCATGGGGGAATTTCATTAGAAGAAATAATTATCCCATTTGTTGTTTTAATGCCAAAAACAAAATAATGGGAAGATCAATTATATACTCAATTGATGAGATTGAAGATGTGGCTAAAAAGATTTTGTCTTTAAATTTAAATTCCAAAATATACATTCTAGATGGAGTCATGGGATCTGGAAAAACAACATTAATCAAATCAATAGTTGAAAAACTAGGCATTAATGGCATTGCAAATAGTCCTACATTTTCTATTATTAATGAATATTTTAATGGCGATAAAATATATCATTTTGACTTTTATAGAATTAAAAACAAGAATGAATTATTAGATATTGGTATAGACGAATATGTTAATGGCAAAAATATATGCTTTATTGAATGGCCAGATTTAGTTGTTGATATGCTTCCTAAAAATTATAATACGCTGAAGTTAGAGGTTGTATCAAACAATGAGAGGAGATTAACTATTAGTTAAATAAATTATATGAATTTTTATAAGAGATTAATGTTTTTCTCATCAGGTTTTATTCTTGGAATACTGCTATTATCATTTTTTTTAATGGGTAAAAAGACTTCTTGTAGTTATTTGCCAAATGATAGAGTGATTAAAAACGTGAATTCAAAGAAAATAATTTACAACAACTTAAATGACAGCCTATTGGTTAAGAACATTTTATCAAATGGTAAAGTCAATTTCTCTAAAAGCGATACAAAACTTGATTCATGTAAGTCTTATCATATTGAAAATAAAGTGGATGGTATTAAATATGTGATTCTAATAGAAAACTGCAATGATTATATTGTAGTAGAGGAAATCAAAAAAATCAATTAATCTTTTAAAGCTCTTCTCTTAATTTCATTACTTATTAAATCTAATTCTCTTGAAGTCTGACCTGATACAGAGGTGTTTTCATCCAATCTTCTAATTAAATAAGGGATAACATCTCTTAAAGGTCCAAATGGTAGATATTTAGCTACATTAAATCCGTTTAGTGCTAGGTTAAAGCTGATATGATCACTCATTCCAAATAATTGACTGTACCACACTCTATTATCATTGTTCCTTAACTGATTTCTACTCATTATTTTAGTGGCAAGAATGTTGCTTTTTTCATTATGAGATCCTATAAATAGATGAAAATCATGTAGATTATCAAACATATAATTCATGCAATTATTAAAATTTTCATCAGTTATAAACTTAGTTTCACAAATTGGAGATTTATAATTGTTTGTTTTAGCTCTTTCTCTTTCTTTTTCCATATAAGCACCTCTAACTAATTTAATTCCAATTTTAACATTAAAGTCTGCAAGTCTGATATGCATATGCTTTAAATACTCTAGTCTATCTGATCTATACGCTTGGATTGTGTTATATACTATACAAGATTTTTTATTGTATTTAATCATTAACTTTTCAATCAAATTATCTATAGGTTCTTGTATCCAGCTTTCTTCAGCATCAATTAAGACAGATATAGAGTTTTTTTCAGCCTTAGCACATATCTTATCAAACCTGTCTTCTACTCTTTTCCATTCAGCAATTTCTATTTCTTTTAATGGTAAGTTTTCTGCCTTTTTGAAATATAGATCAAATCTTCCAACTGCTGAGGGTTTAAAGACTATAAAAGAAGTTAGGTCTTCTTTTCTAATTAAATCAATCAGATTCAAAGTCCTTTTTAGAGTGTTTTCAAAATCATTCTCAGTATCAGATCCTTCAACTGAATAATCTAATACACATTTTATATTATTCTGATTAAGCTTATTCATTACTTTGTAACAATCCTTTTCGTTAACCCCACCACAAAATTGCTCAAATATTGTTTTTTTAATGATAAAATCTATTGGAAATCGTATATATATTAAGAAACTCAATACATGTTTGCCAATATATGCTAGTAAAGGATAAGTAAGTAATTTAAATAGAAAATACGCTCTTTTAAGCTCATAATCAGTTTTATAACCGAATGCTATACTTGTATCATGAAAATCCTTTAAATCATTCATTTAACACGTCTAATTACACAAATATATCTAGAAGAATAATGGATTTTAAATAATTGATACTATTTTTTTATTAAAAACTAGTAATCTTATAAAGCTGGTGGATTAATATCTTGAAATATTGAATGCATTAATCTTTTTTTGTCATTAATACTTTCCTCTAAAGAAATCATTGACTCTGATCTGTAAACGCCTTCTATTTCATCAAGTCTAAAGATTATATTTTTTGCATGAGTTGTGCTCTTAGCTCTAATCTTACAAAAAACATTGAATTTCCCTGTAGTTATATGAGCAACCGTAACGTTTGGAATTTGTTTAATTCTCTCAATTATAAATTTAATTTGAGATGAATTATTCACATATAGCCCAACGTATGCAATAAAGGTATATCCTAGTTTATTATAATCAAGTATAAGAGAAGAGCCTTTGATTAAGCCTATTTGTTCCATTTTTTTAACTCTGACATGAATGGTTCCAGCAGAAATATTTAGTCTCTTAGCTATATCAGTAAATGGTATTCTTGTGTTCTCGATTAAGATTTCAAGAATCTTGTGGTCAATTTCATCTAATTTTAACGGTTTTGGCATATAATTATAGCATTACTTGATATTAACTCAATAAATATATAGTTATTCTATAAATTAATCAATTTATTTACACATATGATGCTATATCTATAATTATAAAAGGATTCTTAAGCATTTATCTAATCTAAATTTATGCATTATATATTAAAATTGTAAACCAATTATATGTATATGGTTGATTAATTGATTAGTATTATTTAAAAATACGCTATATAACTAAATATCAATAATTTAAATATTATTACTTAAAGTATTAATATCAAATATTTATCTTTTAATATTTTGATTTAATATATAATTTGTTTACATTTGTTAACATAATGAGCTTATCAAAAAGGATATTAAAATTAATTGAAGAAAAAAGCTTAAATGCATCACGCTTTGCGAATAGCATTGATGTGAAAAGATCAAACTTATCGCATATTATTTCTGGGAGAAATAAGCCTAGTGCAGATTTTTTCTTAAAAATAAAAAAAATCTACCCTGAAATTGATCTTAATTGGCTTATTACTGGTAAAAAACTAAAAAAAGATGTTAATTTTATGACACCGGAAAACAATAGTATTGAATCTGTAGTAGTTTTTTTTAATGATGGATCATATAAAAAGTATTCTCAATAAACACCTTTCATTAAACATATGGCTAGCTTTATTAAGCTCTTCCACCCTACTACTTTGTTCTTGCAACACAACAGAAAGAAATTGTAAATTTTATAATACTGGGGAGTTCATTACCCACACTCAAGTAAACGATACAATCTATACCTCTTCATTTATCAGAAATGATTCCATCCAAATAGAAATTTTTAATGGAAAAATAGACACCAGCTCATACAGATGGATAAATGACTGTGAATTTGTACTTAGGACATTAAACCCTAAATCTAGGTTAGATTTAAAGAATATTCATATAAAAATACTCACAACTACTGATAGCTCTTACACTTATGAATATTCTTTTGTTGGAGATAAAAGAAAAGAAATTGGGACAGCACTAAAGATAGATGATTAGAATAAAGTAGTTTGCCCAATTTCATCATCAACAACCTTTTCATCAACCACTTCTATTTCATCTGCAGGCACTTCTGTGGGAGGCTCATAAGCGATTGATTCTAAAATATTAATTTGCTTGACTTTATCTGAAGTTAATTGATTACCTATAGCTTTAACCCCTTTAATTGAAATAAACTGCTCTAACTCAATTACTTGATTAGGTTTTTGGTTTTTGTTTCTGATTTTGTTAAAAACAACTTCTATTACTGGCTTCCAGTCTGTTGATATTGTCTCTAAAAAAGAGTCTTTATGATCTGTTATAAATTTATCTTGTCTGTTTTCATTTTCTATAAGAAATCGCTTAACAAAAAATCTTTGCTTTTTCCCTTCAAAATAAACTACAGATAAGGGTTTTTTAGGAATCCATTTTTCTAATACAATCATTTCATCACTAAAATGAGTTGACAAATCAGGATCTATAATCTTTATTGTACCGTTTTGAAGCACTACAAGTATCTTGTCTTCACCCCTGAACTCACCTAATAAATCCCCTCTGTTATCAACATTAAGCCTTTGAACTGTTTCATCAAACCATATTTTTCTAGGCTTAAGTGTAGAAATACCTTTTTCTTTAAGATCTATTCTTTTAACATTATGTTTAGTGATCTGATTACCCCTTGTCATTCTTCCCTTAATCATATAATCTGAAAAATCAACATCCCATTTTAATTTTTTTAATTTAGGATTACTTCTAAGGTTAATCGTAACTTTCTCTGCTTCTCCGTTCGGGTTTGCTGAAAAATATTTAACCACTCCTTCTTTTTTTGATTTAATCAAGCTATATAGCTTATCTCTAGTTATACCATGGACTGGGAAGCGTTTTAAATAACTATAACCCTTATCTGCTTCTTTATATATCATGTTGTATATAGTTCTCTTGTCTTTTCTCTTGAAAACTGCTACATGAATAATATTCTTTTCAATAAATGTTTTTGCATCCACCTTTGTTATAATCATTTTTCCATTTTCAGTGAAAACTATAATATCATCAATATCACTACAATCACAAACATACTCATCCTTTCTCATTGCGGTTCCAACGAAACCTTCAACTCTGTTAACATAAAGTTTTGTGTTTCTTATAACAACTTTTTTAGCATCTACATCGTCAAATATTCTAATCTCTGTTTTTCTTTCTCTACTTTTTGAATAATCTTTCTTTAATCTTTTAAAATAAGCGATTGAATATTCTATCATGTTATTTAAATCATCTTTAACATGTTTTATTTGAGATTCTAAACCTAGAATCTTTTCTTTAGCTTTATCTATATCAAATTTTGAGATTTTTTTAATTTTTATCTCTGTTAACCTTACTAGATCCTCATCAACAATATCTCTTTTTAAAATTTTAATATGTGGTTTTAACCCCTTATCTATTGCTTCAAGCACTCCCTCCCACGTATCTTCTTCTTCAATATCTCTATATATTTTGTTTTCAATGAAAATTCTCTCTAAAGATGCATAATGCCATTGATCCTCAAGCTCTTTTAACTTGATTTTAAGCTCCTTTCTAAGCAATTCAACAGTATTTTCAGTAGATATCTTTAAAATGTCTGAAACACCTGTAAAAACAGGCTTATTATCTTGTATAACGCAGCCCAGAGGAGATATTGACATTTCACAGTTTGTAAAAGCATATAAAGCATCTATTGTTTTGTCTGGAGATATCCCATTCGGAATGTAAACAAGAATCTCAAC
>SGZI01000013.1 GCA_004213965.1 Flavobacteriales bacterium | reverse complement strand
ATTTATATTATAAAACTATTAGATAGCGAAAAAACATCTGATGTTTTAATGGAGTTGGATGATGATTATAGAGAGAAAATTCTTAAAAATCTTTCTGCTAAGGAAATTGCTGAAGAAGTTCAGGAGTTAGATACAGATGACGCAACTGATATAATTTCAGAATTACCCGAAGATAGACAGAAAAAAGTAATATCAAAAATTGAGGATCAGGAACATAAAGCTGATATTAAGGAATTGCTTAAATATGACGATGATTCTGCTGGGGGTTTAATGGCTAAGGAATTAGTTAAGGTTAATGAGAACTGGTCTGTAACTAGATGTGTTAAAGAAATGAGATTGCAAGCATCTGAGGTTACTAGAGTTCATTCAGTATATGTAGTTGATAACAATAATAAATTATTAGGAAGACTTTCATTAAAGGATTTATTAGTTTCAAACCCAAAATCAAATATTAAATCTATATATATATCCAAGGTAGATTTTGCAAGCGTAAATGATTCTGGAGAACATGTAGCTAGCATTATGCAAAAATACGATTTGGGAGCAATACCGGTTGTTGATGACAATCATGTTTTATTAGGAAGAATTACAATTGATGATATAGTTGATTTAATTAAGGAGGAGGCTGAAAAGGACTATCAATTAGCTGCTGGTATCACACAAGATGTAGATGTAGATGATTCAATCTACAAACTTTCATGGGCAAGACTTCCATGGCTATTTTTAGGATTGCTTGGGGGTATTGGTGCTGCTGCTTTGATGGGTGGTTTTGAGGAAATTTTATTTAACTATCCAATTCTATTTTATTTTACTCCATTAATTGCAGCTATGGCAGGAAATGTAGGGGTTCAATCAAGTGCAATTATAGTTCAGGGTTTAGCCAATGATGATATAAAAGACAGTGTTAATAATAGATTATTTAAAGAAACTGTATTATCAGTTTTAAATGGAATTATTTTAGCTGCTATTTTATTTGTTTTTATTTACTATTGGGATAATAACATAGATGTTGCTTTAGCTATTTCTATATCTTTAGTAGCAGTAATAATTGTCGCAGGAATTGTAGGAACATTTATCCCCCTATTCCTTAATAAAAGAGGTATAGATCCTGCAATTGCAACTGGACCATTTATTACTACTAGCAATGATATTTTTGGTATACTAATTTATTTTATGGTTGCTAAAACTATACTTCAATTTTGATTTAATGAAGAATATTTTAGTGATTTGTACAGGTAATTCGTGTAGAAGCCAAATGGCTCATGGATATCTAAATTTTTATTGTAGTGATAAGGCTAATATTTATAGTGCAGGTATAGAAGTTCATGGGGTTAATGAAATGGCAATTGAAGTAATGTCAGAGGATGGTATTGATATAAGCATGAATTCATCAAACAATATAGATGAATATATCTCAATTAATTTCGATTATATTATTACAGTTTGTGATCATGCTAATGAAAATTGTCCATTTATTCCAAGTACTAATGCTATAAGAATTCATCAAAATTTCAATGATCCATCAAAATCTGATTTATTGGGATTAGAAAGAAAAGAAAATTTTATTTTGGTAAGGACTGAAATAAAAAACTTTTGTAAAGATTTCACTAATGATAATTTTTAATAGCTTCTTCATTTAGATGAATTATATTCCAATCTGGTATTAATTTAGCTCCTTTTCTTTCATAAAATTTAATAGCCTTTATATTCCAATCAATAACCTCCCACGAAATTCTTTTTACACCCATTTCCTTACCAAATAATATTACTTTATCAAGTAGTAATGCCCCAATTCCATTATTTCTCATTTTTTTTGTAACTATCAAATCTTCTAGGTGAATTGTTTTACCCTTCCATGTAGAATATCTATTGTATACAATAGCCATACCTTCAACATTTGAATTTATTTCTGCGACAAAACAATTAAACAATTTTTTTTCGCCAAAACCATCTTTAATTAAATCATCTGTTGTTAGATCAACTTCTTTTGGTAATTTTTCATATAATGCAAGCTCCATAATTAATTCATGAACACGTTTCATGTCTTCTATTTTTGCATTTCTAATTTTTATATTCATGATTAATTTTAATTAAACTATAATATATAATTTTTTAATAAATAAACAGTAATTTTGCTTATTCAATGGAAAATAAAAATCAAACATTAGGTGAATTTATAATTAATAATCAAAATTCATTTAAATATTCTTCAGGAGAATTATCTAGATTAATAAATTCAATTAGATTAGCAGCTAAAGTTGTAAATCATGAAGTTAATAAGGCTGGGCTTGTTGATATTATTGGAGATACTGGAAAAGTAAACGTTCAGGATGAAAAACAACAAAAACTTGATGTGTATGCTAACAATAAATTTATAAATACACTAATTAATAGAAATATTATTTGTGGACTTGCTAGTGAAGAGGATGATACATATATTTCAGTTAATAGTATTGACAAGAAAAATCAAAATAAATATGTAGTACTTATTGATCCATTAGATGGTTCATCTAACATAGATGTAAATGTTTCTGTTGGAACAATATTTTCAGTTTATACACGAGTAAGTGAAGTTGGTAGTAGCGTCACAATTGATGATTTTTTACAGCAAGGAAGAAACCAAGTAGCAGCTGGATATATTATTTATGGAACTTCTACAATGCTGGTATATACCACAGGTGATGGAGTGAATGGGTTTACACTAAATCCAGCTATTGGTTCATTTTATCATTCTCATGCTAATATTAAATTTCCAGAGGAAGGAAGTATATATTCTATTAATGAAGGTAATTATTTACAATTTCCAGATTATGTTAAAAAATATTTAAAGTTCTGTCAGATGGAAGAAGGTGATAGACCATATACATCTAGATATATTGGGTCACTTGTTTCAGATTTTCATAGAAATTTAATAAAAGGGGGCATTTTTCTTTATCCAAATACTTCAAAAAATCCAAAAGGAAAATTAAGATTACTATATGAATGTAATCCAATTTCATTTATATGCGAACAAGCGGGAGGTATAGCTATTGATGGAAAATCTAACATATTAGATCTCAAGCCAACAAGTTTACATCAGAGAACACCTTTTTATTGCGGCAGTAAAGAAATGATAAATCATTTAAAATCCTTTACAAAATAATTGTAAATAAGTTCTACTTATATATATTTGCTGAAATTTTTTGATTGATAAAAAATCCTATCACTAAAATTTTATTAAAGTCTTTGCAATTGCAAAAACTAGGGATTTCTATTGCCCAAAATAAAAAATCCTTATCAATAAAAGGAATAGCAGGGTCTTCATTTGCTTTTATTATATATTCCATTTTCAGGGTTTCAGAGAGATCAATTTTTATAAGTTTTTCTAATAAAGAAGAGGCGATATATTTTTTAAATGATATAGAAGCTATAGATCATCAAGTAAATGTTTTGTTTTTTCCTATGGGTGAAAAAAAACCTTATAGTGATAAAAATTTAAGCACTTATAATTTACTTCAACGAACAGAAGTCTTAAATCTTTTATATGCTAATAGTTTAGAAAAATATATTATAATAACATTTGACAATGCTATTTCTGAAAAGATTTTAATAGAGAAAGAATTAAATAAATTAAGTTTTCAGATTAATATTGAAGATAATATTTCAATTGATATAATTAATGAGAAGCTCTTTGAACTAGATTTTAAAAGAGAGGATTTTGTTTCTCAACCAGGAGACTTTTCTGTCAGAGGTGGAATTATTGACGTATTTTCTTTTTCTAATGATATGCCTTATAGAATTGAATTCTTTGGAGATCAAGTTAATAGGATCAGAACATTTAATGTTGATACACAATTATCTGAATCAATTCATTCACAAATTAAAATTACTTCTAATATTTATTCAAGTAATATTGATCAAAAAAGGACCAATATATTCAATATTCTAGATAAGGATACAATTATATTTATCAAGAATCTAGACTTATTATGTTCAAATATTAATTCTAATTTTGAATATTCTAACCAATGTTATTGCAAAAAAAATGA
This sequence comes from Flavobacteriales bacterium, assembly GCA_004213965.1. Lineage (GTDB taxonomy): Bacteria > Bacteroidota > Bacteroidia > Flavobacteriales > Flavobacteriaceae. The sequence goes on along the minus strand of SGZI01000013.1, from coordinate 22,833 downwards.
CAACACTATTGCGCTACCTGAAGATCTTTATTCAAACGTAAATGAATTAATGGATTCGATAAATAAATTCAATTTAATACAATTTGATTTAAAGGAACAGAAATTAAATGCTCATATTGAATTTGGTTTTTTACCTCAGCCATCCTTTAACAAGAGTTTTAAAATATTAATAGATAATTTGAACACAAATCATAATAATGGATATACTAATTATATATGCTGCACGAACAAACAGCAGGAAGCAAGGTTAAATGAAATTTTTAATGATATAAATTCTAAGGTAAATTATAACACTATAATTATGCCTATATCTTCTGGTTTTATTGATAATGAAAATAAATTAGCTTGTTATACTGACCATCAAATTTTTGAAAGGTATCATAAATTTAAGTTTAAAAAGAGATACTTCAACAATAGAGCAATTAACCTTAAGCAAATTAATAAGTTAAATAAAGGAGACTATATTAGCCATATTGATCATGGGATAGGAATTTTTAGCGGACTACAAAAAATTGATGTTGATGGAAAAAAACAAGAAGCTATTAAATTAATATATGGAGAAAGGGATATTTTATATTTAAGTATACATTCATTATATAAAATATCAAAATACAGTGGTAAAGATGGCAAAAAACCAAAAATATATAAATTAGGTAGTAAGGCTTGGGCATTATTAAAAGAGAAAACAAAATCAAAAGTAAAAAGAATAGCATATGACTTAATTAAAGTATATGCAAAAAGAAAAGAAAAAAAAGGCTATAGATATCAAAGTGACTCATATCTTCAAACAGAATTAGAAGCTTCATTTATATATGAAGATACTGAGGATCAGTTAAAAGTTACCTCTGAAATTAAATCTGACATGGAAAGTGATCAACCTATGGACAGGCTTGTCTGTGGAGATGTAGGTTTTGGGAAAACTGAAGTGGCAATAAGAGCAGCATTCAAAGCAGTTGACAATAATAAACAGGTAGCCATATTAGTCCCTACAACAATATTAGCTTTTCAACACTATAAAACATTTACTAGTAGGTTAAAAGAATTTCCAATTTCAATTGATTATTTAAATAGATTTAGATCTACGAAAGAAAAGAGTAATATAATTTATGATTTACATAATGGAAATATTGATATAATTATTGGAACACATCAGATAATAAACGAAAAAATTAGGTTTAAGGATATTGGCCTTTTAATTATAGATGAAGAACAAAAATTTGGAGTTGCAGTAAAAGAAAAGTTAAAAACTTTAAAAGAAAATATAGACGTGTTAACTCTATCAGCAACTCCAATACCTAGAACACTGCAATTTAGTCTTATGGCAGCTAGAGATTTATCAATAATTACAACTCCACCACCAAATAGATACCCGATTGATACTAAAGTAATTAGATATGATAATAAAATCATAATGGATGCTATTAATTACGAAATTATTAGAGGAGGTCAGATATTTTTTGTTAATAATAAAATAAATAATATTAATGAAGTTTCAGATTTACTAAAGAGCTTAGTCCCGCATGCTAAAATTGAAGTGGCTCATGGGCAATTAAAAGGCAAAAGATTAGAAGAATTAATGATTAAATTTATTAATGGGGATTTTGATGTATTGGTTAGTACTACTATTATTGAGAGTGGCTTAGACGTGCCAAATGCTAATACAATATTTATTAATAATGCCAACCATTTTGGTTTAAGTGATTTACATCAAATGAGAGGTAGAGTAGGTAGGAGTAATAAAAAAGCTTTCTGTTATTTGATTACTCCAGAATATTCCAAAATGACAGATGAGGCAAGAAAAAGAATCACAGCTTTAGAATATTATTCGGAATTGGGTAGTGGTTTTAATATTGCAATGAAAGATTTAGAAATAAGGGGTGCTGGTGATCTTTTGGGAGGTGATCAATCAGGTTTTATTAATGAAATGGGATTTGAAACATATAATAAAATACTAGATGAAGCAATAGAGGAATTAAAAAGCAATGAATTCCAAGATCTAGATTTTGATCAACAAAAATTTTATAATAAACAATTAAATTTTGACACAGATTTTGAACTATTATTCCCTGATGATTATATTAATTCTAATTCTGAAAGATTAAATCTATATTCAGAATTAAATAAAATAACTAAACAAGATGAATTAGAACTTTTTAACAAAAATCTTATTGACAGATTTGGAGAATTACCCCTTCAAGTAATAGATTTATTAAAAAGTATTGAATTAAAGTGGCTAGGTATTCGGTTAGGTTTTGACAAGATTATACTAAAGAGAAATACATTGATATGTTATTTTATTGGAAATAATGATAATAATGAAAATTTTCTCAAACTTATTAAGTTTGCAAATTTAAATCACAAATTATCTAATATTTCAGAAAAACAAACAAAAGAGGGAAATAGAATGGTTATTAAATTTTTTAATATTCATTCAATAAATTCAGCTCAAAAATTATTAGAGAAAATTATAAAAACTCAATATTAGATGTTGATTTATTAATGTCCATTATTATTTCTCTTCCAAGAATTAATGGCATATTTAATTTTTCATGACCTGCAGGAAATTCAAATAAAACTGGAAAATCAAAATCTTTTACAGCATCTAAAATAATTTCTTTTAAATTTTTTCCAAATGGAGTGGTGTTTTTTCTAAGATCACTAAAATCTCCAACTATTAACCCCTTACATTTATCAAAGTATCCAGCTCTTTTTAGTGAAACTAACATTCTATCAATATGATATAGATATTCTCCTAAGTCTTCTATAAATAATATTTTATTATTAGTGTTAATTGAAGATTTTGATCCTATTAAACAGTGAATAAGTGTTAAATTCCCTCCTACTAACTGCCCTTTAGTTTTTCCTAATTTGTTTTCTTCAATATTTTTAAACTCATAAGACAATTTTTCTCCAAACAGAACTTGCTTTAATGCTAGAATTGATTCATCTTTATTAATATCCTTATCTTCTAGGCTTTTGCACATTATACTATGAATTGACTCACTTCCAAGAATATTTAGGTCATTGTGTATTGCAGTTATGTCTGAATAACCAATTATCCATTTAGGATTCTTTATATATTCAGCATAATCTAAATTATCTATAACTCTCATAGCGCCATAACCCCCTCTTGCACACCATATGGCACTTATAGTTTTGTTATTTAGTGCTTTTTGAAAGTCTTGTGTCCTTTCTTCATCGGTTCCTGAAAAATGTCCATAATTGTTATAAATATTTTCTCCAATAACCACATTTAATTTCCAACTTTCTAAAAGATTTTTTGCTTTATCAATATAATTTTGATGATCATTTAAAATACCCGAAGGCGCAACTATCGCAATTGTATCTCCAACTTTAAGATATTCAGGTCTAATTAAATTATCATTCATTTTTTCTGTATTATTTGCAAAGTTTTTATTGACTGTGATTATTGTTGTAAGAATTATTAAACATAAGTAGACTAGCTTGTTTAAATTCATAATTTGAATTTTTAATAAATATAAAGGAACTTATAAAATTACTCTTCTTAATAAGATACAAAATGTTTACTTTTACTAATATAATCAATAAATTTTGAAGAAAACTTACACTATAACAGCAGCACTTCCTTATACTAATGGACCTATTCATATTGGGCATTTGGCAGGTGTGTATATTCCCGCTGATATTTTTTCTAGATTTATGAGATTAACTGGCAATGATGTTGTCTATATATGTGGAAGTGATGAGCATGGAGTCCCAATTACTATAAAAGCTAAAAAAGAAGGATTAACTCCAAATGATATTGTAAATAGATATCATAGTAACATTAAAAAATCATTTGAAGATTTTGGTATTTCTTTTGACAACTATTCTAGGACATCTTCGGAACTACATCATAAAACTGCATCAGATTTTTTTTTACATCTGCATGATAATAATTTTTTTAAGGAAATAACGACAGAACAATTTTATGATGTAGATGAAAATCAATTTCTTCCAGATAGATTTATTGTTGGCACATGTCCAAAATGTAATTATGAAAAATCTTATGGTGATCAATGTGAAAAATGCGGAACAAGTCACAATGCAATTGATTTAATTGATCCAAAATCTTCAATAACAGGTAATTCACCATCCTTAAAGGAAACTAAACATTGGTATTTAAAGTTAGATGAATTTCAATCCTTTTTAGAGGATTGGATTTTAAAAAAACATAAATCTGATTGGAAGGCCAATGTGTTTGGCCAATGTAAATCTTGGTTAGATGATGGCTTAAAACCAAGAGCTGTTACAAGAGATCTTGATTGGGGTGTTTCAGTACCATTAAATGATTCTGATGGAAAGGTACTATATGTTTGGTTTGATGCTCCTATAGGGTATATTTCATCAACTAAAGAGTGGGCAACTAATAATAATTTAGATTGGGAAAAATATTGGAAGAATTCCGATACAGAATTAATTCACTTTATAGGTAAAGATAATATCGTTTTTCACTGTATAATTTTTCCCGCAATGCTTAAAGCGCACGGAGATTATATTTTACCAAAAAATGTTCCAGCTAATGAATTTTTAAATTTAGAGGGATCAAAAATATCCACATCTAACAATTGGGCTGTGTGGTTGCCAGATTATCTAAAAGATTTTCCAAATAAACAAGATGCTTTAAGATATGTATTGACTGTAAATGCTCCTGAAAATAAGGATAACGATTTTACATGGAAAGATTTTCAAGCAAGAAATAATAATGAACTAGTTGCTATTTATGGAAATTTTATTAATAGAGTAGTGGTATTAATTAATAAATATTATGATGGTATTATTCCTGAGTCAGCAGATCTAGATGATGAAGACATGAAGCTATTAAATAAAATTAATCAACAGTCTATATTAATTAAAGAACTTATAGAAAGATTTAAATTTAGGGAAGCTTGTAATGAGTATATAAATATTGCTAGAAATGGCAACAAATATTTAGCTGATAATGAACCATGGAAGCTTATTAAAATTAATCCAGATAGAGTTAAGAATATTATGTTTATTTCACTTCAAATTTCTTCTATTTTAGCTATAATTGGAGAACCTTTTTTACCATTTGCATCTGAAAAATTAAAGAATATACTTAATTTCAAAAATCATAATATTGAATGGAGCTGGAATAACTTAGACTCTGGTGATATCTTAATAAAACCAGGAGTTAAAATTAATCATGCAGAATTATTATTTGAAAAAATTGAAGATACTGAGATTGAGTTTCAGCTTGAAAAATTAAGAAAAGCAAAAGCTAACCTATAATTAGTAATTTATTTTATTTATAAGCTATTGCAATAAACTCAGCCACACATGCTGGTTTTTGCTGATCTTTTAACTCAAATATAATGTTAAGCTTATATCTAATTCCACCTTCCACTTTATCACATGAAATAAGTGAGATTCTTGCTCGAATTGAAGAATTAACTCTTGTGGCGTTCATAAATCTAACTCTATCGCAGCCATAATTAACACCCATGCTTACTTTATTAAATTTAATAGTCTCATAACAAAACTTAGGTGCAAGAGATAATACCAAGAATCCGTGAGCTATAGTTTTTTTATATGGAGAATGTTTTTTGCATAATTCAGGATTAATATGAATCCATTGATTGTCATCAGTAATTTTTGCAAAAGAATTTATTTGATCTTGAGTTACAGTTGTCCATTCTGAAAGCCCTACTTCTTTTCCAACATAATTATTTAGATCAGATAATTTATTAATTTTAGTAGAATAAGGTTTGTTTTTTTGTGCTAAGTCTTTCATTTTTTGCTGTTCTATATTAGAATTACATTGGCATTGCACCACCATTTGCATGTAATACAATACCACTTACAAAACCTGCTTCTTTGGAAGCAAGAAATAAGTATACATGACCCATATCTTCTGGAGTTCCAATTCTTCCAACAGGAATCATTGATATGCCTGCTTTAATTATATCTTCAGGCATGGAATCAGACATTTCAGATTTAATAAAACCAGGAGCTACTGCATTAACAGTTATATTATATCTTCCAGTTTCTTTGCACAGGGCCCTTGTGAATCCAGCAATTGCAGCTTTAGAAGCCGAATAATTTGCTTGACCAAATGCACCCTGAAAAGCATTAATTGATGATGCATTTATTATTCTTCCATATTTTGCCTCTTTCATATGAGGCAATACCGCTTTTGTAGTGACATATAGTGAATTAATATTTACATCAATTACTCTATCCCATTCATCCCTTGTCATTTTTAAAAGAGATCTATCCCTTATAATTCCTGCATTATTAATCAAAATATCAATTTTTCCAAATTCACCTATTAATTTTTCTACTGCTATATTTACAGATGATTGATCAGTAACATTTACTTTTTGAAATATTATATTTCCTCCTTCTTTTTTAATTCTATCAGCAGTTTTTTCACCTTCATCTAAAATATCCCACATGGCTACAGTTGCACCTTCTTTACAGAAAATTTTACAAATACCCTCTCCAATTCCTCTAGCACCACCAGTAATAACAGCTATTTGACCATCTAATTTACCCATAATTAAATCTTAAATTTTACTTTTTAGTTGCTTCAGCTTTATAGTCTTTGCCATCAATAACAATTTTAGCAATTATCTCTCTCATAATTTCAGAAGTTCCACCTCCAATAGTTCCCACTCTACAATCTCTATACATTCTTGCCATTGGATAATCTTCTGTAAAACCATTTCCTCCAAAAAACTGTAAACATTGAGTAGCAACTTTTTCATGTAATTCTGTGCAAAGCAGTTTCCCCATCGAACAGAGTTTTACATCATATATTTTTTTATCATAAAGATCACAGCAATGGTAGCTAAAAACTTTTAATGCTTCAATTTCAGATGATAATTGAGCAATTCTATGTCTTAATACTTGGAATTCATTAATACTTTTACCAAATGCATTTCTTTCTTTCATATAATTTAGTGACTCGGAAATTGCAAACTCCATTGTTGCAATACTAGTGGGGAGAAAACAAAGTCTTTCTAATTGTAATCCATTCATTAGATAATAGAATCCTTTTCCTTCTTCACCTATCAAATTTTCTGATGGAACAACTACATTATCAAAACTAAGTTCTGCTGTATCAGATGAACGCCAACCAAGTTTGTCAATTTTAGTCTTAGTTATTCCATCGGAATTTAAGTCTATAATTAATAAACTTATACCTTTTGATCTAGAAGTTGGATCAGTTTTTACAACTGTAACCACAAAATCACCGTATACTCCATTAGTAATAAATGTTTTTGATCCACTTACAATATAATTATCTCCTTTTTTTATAGCATTTGTTTGTATATTTTGGACATCTGACCCAGCATTAGGCTCAGTAATACCAATGCAGCTTATTAAATCTCCAGATACTATGCCTGGTAAATATTTGTCTTTCAGAAAATCACTTCCATATTTTAATATATATGGAGCAGACATATACTGAACTGCTTGTTGTGTGATAGTAAAACCTCCTGAATTTAGTTTTGCAATTTCTTCACTTAAAACTACTTCAAAGAAAAAATCTAGATTACTTCCGCCATATTTTTCAGGAAATGAAAGGCCTAGAAAACCCATTTTCCCCATTTTTTTCCAAATTTGTTTAGGAATTTTACCTTCTTTTTCCCACTGATTTAAATTTGGTTTAACCTCCCTATTTAGAAAATCTCTGAGACTCTTTCTAAACATTTCATGTTCTTCAGAAAAATAATTCATTTTTTATTTATTTAATTAGTGTTCTTCTTCTTCTTCTTCTTCTTCTTCTTCTTCTTTGTAGATAATGAAATAGTTCCTAAATCAGAATCTCCGTCAAAAGATAAAGTAATTGTAGTATATCGTAAATAGGAAACTTCAATTTTTCCAGATTCTCCAGTTATTTTAAGTGAAAAATTACCATCAAAGTCTGATGTTGTTCCATTAGTTGTACCTTTTTCAGTAATAATTGCTCCTGGAAGAGGAACATTTATTTTTTCATCCATAACAGTGCCTGAAACTATAGTTTGTGTTTTAGCATTTGTTAAAAAAGATAAAAATACACAAATAGTAAGAAAATTTTTTAATTTCATTCCCATATTATTGCTTCACTATTTTCATGCCATTGGCTATATTTAGACATAAATTTTTCATCTATTTTGACCCTTTTTATTTTAAGTGTAGGGGTACATAAGCCATTTTCAGGACTCCATGCCTCTTTCATAATTACAATGGTTGAAACCTTTCTATAGCTTACTAAATTTTTATTTACAAGTTCTAGCTTGTTACTAAGCTGCTGTTTTAGCGTGTTTTTATCAATAGAATTAGCTCCCTCAGAAGGAACTGCAAGAAGAATTGGCGCTGCTATGCCATATCCAACCAAACACATTTGTTCAAATTCAGTAACATCTCCAAATAGTGCTTCAATTTTTCCAGGCTCAACAAATTCACCCGTATTAGTTTTAAATGTATCTTTTACTCTTCCAGTTATGTATAAATTGCCCTCATCATCAATTCTGCCTCTATCACCAGTATATAGCCATCCATTTTTAATGGTGTTATTTGTGGTCTCGGGGTCATTATAATATCCTTTCATTACATATGGCCCTCTCATTAATATCTCACCTGTTTCAGAGTCTATTTTAATATCAACTTCAGGTTGCGGTTTACCAACAGAACCAGGCTTATCAGTAATTTCACCTGGAAGTTGAGTACATATAGCACAATTTTCAGTCATTCCATAGCCATTAGTTATATTCACTCCAAGATTCCTATACCATACTCTTTGTGATTCTTGCATTGGCGCAGCCCCAGAAACTATTGCTTTTGCTTTACTTAATCCTAATTTTTTCTTTAAAACCATTTTAAGTAAAGAAGAAATTATTGGTATACTGAGAAGTTTATTTAATTTTTTTTGAGGAAATTTGGATAATATGCCCATTTGAAATTTTGTATATATTCTTGGAACTCCAAAGAAAATGGTCGGTTGAACAGAACCTAGATTTTGGGCAAATGTTTCTAAAGATTCAGTAAAGGAAATAGTTCCACCATATCTAAAACAAGTCCATTCCACAACAACCCTTTCAGCAATATGATTTAATGGCAAATAAGAGAAGAATGTGTTTTTCCCATTAAAATCTACTCTCAATGGATTATGTTCTGGTGTAGTTAGGCATTCAGTGTTTTCATTAGTTTGAAAATCTAAAACAACTCCTTTTGGAGTTCCAGTTGTTCCAGAAGTAAATATGATTGTCCAGATATCATTTCGATTTGGGTAAAAATCTTCTTGTTGAGGTTCAAATTTATTAATAAAATCAAACCATTGATGACCCACAGAAATTTCTGAGCAACCCTTATAGTGTGGAAATGCAATTAACGGCATATCATCTGGAATTCCGTTTTTAATTTCATCCCATGTATTAACTTTACCCATAAAAAGAGCACTTACATCTCCAAAATGTAAGAGACTTTGTAGTTCTTTGGAATTTAATGTTGGAAAGAAAGGAACAGATATATATCCTGCCATATATATAGCTAAGTCAGCAATAATCCATTCTCTACAATTTTTAGACATTAACCCAATATGACTTTTAGGAGGCAGTCCAAGAGTTTTTAATCCAGCAGCTAATTTTCTGGCCATTTGACCAGTTTCTCCCCAAGTATATTCTTCCCATTTATCACCAAAAGGTTGTCTTAAAAAAGGTTTGTCTTTTAATTTTTTTTCCCATTTATAGAAGTTAAATTTGAATTTATTGCTGCTTTCCATTATTAGTTTTTTAGTATAGTTTTTTATGATCTAGGTAAGTTAAATACCTTTTTTTAGAAAATGAATATAGAATGTAACTTTTTTTATTTAAAACTACAAAAATATATGTATCTCCTAGTCAATAAATAGAATTTCATGTTTGGATTTATCCTTAATTAATTCTTTAAATTCTTGACTTGAAAAGTCCAAGAATTTCATTATATTAAATAAATTGCCAGTAAGTAATGAAATTATATATTTGTAATTTTCTAGTTATTAAAAAAATACAATAAATCTATTTTAAATAAATGTTTATTTAATGAAAGTTCGAAAGTCAAATATTGATGTTTTAAGTTCAAATTTTATTGAAAATGAGATTTCTATGAAGAAATTATTGAAGGAACTTAACTCCTATTTTAAATTATCAAAGTTAGAAGGAAATAAAGATAAAATTAAAAGAACTAGAAGAAGAAAAAAGCTACTTGCTAGAGAGAAAATAGATTTGTTGCTTGATAAAAATAAACCTCAAATAGAATTAATGTCTCTTGCTGGTTTAAAACATGAAGGTGGGTTTGGTGCTGGTGGAACTACAGTAGTAGTTTTGGGTTATGTTTCTAATGTGCTTTGCTTAATTAATGCTAATGTTGCAACAAGAAAAGCAGGTGCAATTGATTATGCTACAAGTTTAAAGAACTTAAGGTTATCACAAATTGCTAATGAAAATAAATTATTAACTATAAATCTTGTTGAAAGTGGTGGAGCTAATTTACCAGATCAAGACAGAGTTTTTAATAATTATGGCAAATTTTTTATGGAGATGTCTAGAAGGTCTAAAGACGGAATTCCAACAATTTCTGTAGTGTTTGGAAATGCTACAGCCGGTGGCGCTTATGTCCCTGGCATGTCTGATTATTCAATTCTTCAAAAGAATACAGCTAAAGTATTTTTGGCAGGACCACCATTAGTAAAGATGGCAACTAACGAAGATGCTAACGATGAAGAATTAGGAGGAGCCCAAATGCATAGTAGTATTTCTGGTGTTTCAGATTTTTTAGCTAACGATGAAAAGCATGCTATTGAAATAACAAAAAATTTAATTAAAAAAATTAAGCAGCCTACAGAAAACAATTATGAAAGTGAGGCATCTTTACCAAAATTTGATAAAGAAGAAATTTTAGGAATTATTCCTTCTAACTTAAAAAAGCCTTTTGATATTCGTGAACTTGTAAAGAGATTTGTTGATAGTTCTGAATTTATTGAATTCAAAGAAAATTATGGCAGAACAATGTTTTGCTGTTGGACAAAAATTAATGGCTACCCTATTGGAATTATTGCCAATAATGGAGTAATTTTTATTGAATCTGCAAGAAAAGCTACACATTTTATACAATTGGCTAATAAATCTAATACTCCTTTACTATTCATACATAATACTACAGGGTTTATGGTAGGAAAGAGGTATGAACAAAATGGAATGATTAATAGCGGATCTCAATTAATTCATGCTGTTGCTGGAAGTACAGTTCCACATATTAGCCTACAGGTTGGTAATTCTTATGGTGCTGGAAATTATGCAATGTGCGGCAGATCTTTTGAACCTAGATTTCTTTTTTCATATCCAAATGTAAAATCTGGTGTTATGGGAGCAGACCAGTTGTCTGGTGTAATGGAAATAATTAAAAGAAATTCAGCTTCATCATTAAATAAAGTTATTGATGAAGAAAAACTTAAAATTGAAAAGAAAAAAATGGCTGAACAGGCTGATGAGAAGGCGAGTGTTTGGCATACTACATCTGAGGTGTGGGATGATGGAGTTATTGATCCAACAGATACTAGAAAATATTTATCCTTAACATTAGCAGCTGTTTACAACAATGAGATAAAAGGATCTAGTTCTTTTGGAGTATTTAGAATGTAATATTTTATTATGAATTATTATAGAGAAAAAGATATTCAAAATATAAAATCATACGAATTTGATTTTATAGAATTAGACGAAAATGATCACGTCTTTACTATCACATTAAATCGTCCAAAAAAGAAAAACGCCTTACATCCTCAAATGATGAATGAAATAGCATTCGCAATGCATTATGCTCATTTCAATAACTCGATTTGGGTGGTAGTATTTAGAGCAAATGGAGATGTATTTTGTGCTGGAGGAGATCTTAAGGCAATGATGGGAGATATTGAGCCTCATCAATCTACAGTGCCAATTCCAGAAAAGGAAGTATTAATGGGAGATCTATTTAGCAATATAAATAAGCCTACTATCTCTCTAGTTGAAAAAAATGTATACGCTGGAGGTTTTTTAATAGTAGCTGGATCATTATATGTAATTGCAGAGGAGAATTTAAGATTTAGTTTGCCTGAGGTTAAAAGAGGTCTTTTCCCTATGCAAGTTATGGCTAGCTTAATTCAAGTAATGCCTCCAAGAAAAGTATTAGACTGGTGTGTTAGAGGTTATAGTATTTCTGCAATACAAGCAAAAGAACAAGGACTTGTCACACATATTTCAAATCAGGATAATATTGAAAATGAACTTTCTACTTTAATTCAAGAAATATTAGATAATTCTCCGACTGCCATTAGAAGCGGATTGGAAGCATATGGTCACATTACGAATCAGTCTAATCAACATGAATATCTACTAGAGATGTTAAATAAGGTAATTAAATCTAATGATGCAAAAGAAGGATTTAATGCTTTTAAGGAAAAAAGAAAACCTAATTGGACAGGTAGTTAATATAGCTAAATTTACTATGCACGCATAGTAAATTTAGCTATATTTGTTGTCTAAAAAAATAATATGATAAATAAGCAAGTACTTTTTATGAAAAGACCAATTGGTATTCCTGATGAATCAATTTGGAAATATTCAGAATCTGAAATAAGAGATTTAAATCAGAATGAATTTTTAATAAAAAACCATTATATCTCATTAGATCCAGCCATGAGAGGATGGATGAATGATACTCGATCATATATTGCACCTGTTCAGATAGGAGAAGTTATGAGAGCTGGAAGTGTGGGTGAGGTAATTAAATCAAATAATGAAGATTTTAAAGTTGGACAATTTGTTTCTGGATGGGGAGGTGTACAAGAATATTGTATAAGTTTAGGAGATAATTATAATAAGATTTATCCAGGAGAAATGCCACTTCCTACATTTCTTGGATATTTTGGAATGCCAGGAATGACTGCATATTTTGGAATTTTACAGGAGGGTGAAATAAAAGAAGGTGATATAGTTTTAGTTTCAGCTGCTGCAGGAGCAGTAGGTAGTCTAGTAGGTCAAATTGCTAAAATAAAAGGCTGTAGGGTTGTTGGAATAGCTGGGGGAAAAGAAAAGTGTGACTTTCTTGTTAAAGAATTAGGATTTGATGATGCAATCGATTACAAGAATGAAAACATATATACTTCACTAAAAGAAAAATGTCCTAATGGAATTGATGTGTATTTTGATAATGTTGGAGGAGAAATTTTGGATGCAGTACTAATGAAAATTAATAGAAATGCAAGAATAGTAATATGTGGAGCCATATCTCAGTATAATAATAAAACAAAAGTAACAGGCCCTTCTAATTATATGTCATTATTGGTTAATAGAGCTAGTATGAAAGGTATGGTAGTTTTTGATTATAAAGAAAATTATATGAAAGCTCTTACTGATATATCAACTTGGTTTAAAGAAGGAAAGTTAAAAAATAATGACACGATTATTGAGGGAATTGAAAACTTTCACGAAGCATTTCTTAAACTATTTTCAGGTGATAAATTAGGGAAGCTTGTATTAAAGATTTAAAATGAAAGATAAAATATCCGTATTTAGTGGTTTGTCAATACCTGTAATTGCAGCCCCATTATTTTTAATTTCTGGACCTAAACTTGTTGTCGAGTGTTGTAAAAATGGTATAGTTGGTACTTTTCCAGCGCTTAACCAAAGAACAACTGAAGGTTTTGAAGAATGGGTGATTCAAATTAAGACTGAACTAGATGAATTTGAGAAAGAGACAGGGAAAACACCTGCACCTTTCGGAGTAAATTTAATAGTTCATAACACAAATCCAAGAGTTCAGGCTGATTTAAAAATATGCATTAAACACAAGGTGCCTATAATAATTACATCTCTGGGGGCAGTTTCAAGATTAGTTGATGCAGTCCATAGTTATGGTGGAATAGTACTTCACGATATAGTAAAAAAACGTCATGCAGAAAAAGCAGCAGAGGCTGGTGTTGATGGACTAATATTAGTTTCTGCAGGTGCTGGTGGTCATGCAGGAACTATAAACCCAATGGCTTTGATTTCTGAAGTTAAAGGGTTTTTTAATAAAACTATTATACTTTCAGGATGTATAAGTAATGGAAGAGACGTTGCCTCTGCAATGCAGATGGGAGCTGATTATGCATATATGGGTACTAGGTTCATTAATACTAAAGAGAGTAGAGCTCCTGAGGATTATAAGCAGATGATAATAAATTCTGGAGCTACTGATATTGTATATACAGCAGCAGTTTCCGGAGTTCCCGCTAGTTTTTTAAGACCTAGTTTAGAATCTATGGGAATAACTGAAGAAATGTGGTCAAAAAAAGCTAAGGTTGATTTTGGAAAGGAACTTGACGCAGCTCAAGCTGAAGCAAAGGCATGGAGTACTATCTGGTCAGCTGGCCAAGGTGTTACAAACATATCTGACGACATGCCTGTTAAAGAATTAGTTGAGCGAATTATTAATGAATTTAAGGATGCTATAAAAGAACAGTCAAATCTTTTAGATAAATTTTAATTTATAGGAATTAATTCCGTTGTTAGGTCAAAAACGGAAGGTAAAATGTAATATACTATAAGTGTAATTACGATTATTGATAATATATTCATCCATACACCTTTTTTAAACATATCCTCTATTTTTAATAACCCTGAACTGAAAACCACTGCATTTGGAGGAGTTGATATTGGAAGCATAAAAGCACAAGAAGCAGCTAATGTTGCACTAATCAATAAAAAATAAGGATGAATCTGAATTGCCAATGCAATTGTAACTAAAACTGGTAACAGCATTGCTGTTGTTGCCATATTCGATGTAACTTCAGTAAGCAAGTTAATTGCTGTAACTATTATAAAAATTATAAAAATTAAAGGAATACCATCAAGATTTTTTAGTAAGTCAGCTATCCATAATGCAAGACCACTTTTTTCAAATGCACTTGCTATTGCCATGGCACCACCAAATAATAATAATATACCCCACGGAAGTTTAACAGTGTCTTTCCATACCAGCAGTGTTTTATCTACTGAATTATTTCTTGTTGGAATTATAAATAATATTACAGCAAAGAAAATTGCAATTATTGTGTCATCAATTGTTGGAATAATTGTTTCAAGATAGCCTCTAGATATCCATGCTGCAGAAGTTAGACCAAATACAATTAATACTCTTGATTCCTCATATGAAAATTTACCTAATAACTTAATTTGATTTAATATTTCTTTTCTACCAGCTGCAAATTCTTCATTAGGAAATTTATAAGCAATTTTAGTTAAATATAACCAGCAAATAATAAGTAAAGTAGCACTTATTGGTACTCCAAATTTCATCCAGTCAAACATATTTACTTTAATACCATAGCTTTGTTCTACAACTCCAGCAAAAACCATATTTGGAGGTGTTCCAATTAATGTAGACATTCCTCCAATAGAGGCACTATATGCTATTGCTATCATAAGTGATTTGCCAAAAACTAAATTTTCATTTTCAATAGTGTTAGGATCATCCTTTAATTGCGCTATAATTGCCAAACCAACGGGTAGAATCATAATTGAAGTTGCTGTATTTGAAATCCACATTGATAAAAACGCAGTTGCAATCATAAAACCTAGTATAACTTTTGATTTTTTTGATCCGGTTACTCTAATAATATTTAACGCCAATCTTTTATGTAAATTCCATTTTTCAATTGCCAAAGCAATAATAAATCCTCCAACAAATAAAAAAACCAATTTGTGACCGTAAGATGCAGTAGTAGACTGTAAATCTAATCCTCCAGTAACTGGAAAAAGTACAATAGGAAGCAAGGCTGTTACTGCTATAGGCACACATTCAGTAACCCACCATATAGCCATCCATGCCGTAGAAGCAAGTATACATTTAGCTTCATAATTTAATCCCTCAGGATTAAATAATAATAATATTATTGTAAATACTATGGGGCCAAGGAATAAACCAACAATTTTCTTTGATAAATTCATAATTAATTAAAAATTAATGATATTTGACCAATTTTTAGTGCAAATTGCACTTTAAATATTAATTATTACTAGTTTCGTCATTACTAAATTGTAAAATTATGAGAAATCTATACATCCTATTATTATTTTTTATTGCTTCCTTCAGTTACAGTCAGGATAGTAATTATCTTTTAAATCATTATAAGCAGTATTATGAGCAAATGAAATCTCAAGGAGATGTTCAGGGAGTAATAAATGGTTTAACTCATTTAAATGTGCTTGAGCCTAATCAGGCTAGAGCTGACACCCTTGCTGTACTGTATATGAATGAAGGAAGACATATTCAGGCCTTAAATACAATTGGTATTGAAAGTAATGAAAATGATTCTGATATGGCAGTCGAAGTAAAAGCTATTTCACTTCAATTTTTAAATCAACTTGAAAGATCTCTTGTTCATTATGAAGAGTTATTTAAAAGAAAGCCTAATCCTCTTGTAGCATATGAATTAGCTGATATAAAAATTCAATTAGATGATTTAATGGGAGCTACAAAAAATATAACTTTTGGAATAGCTAATTCAAATAGTGATATAATGAGAACTTATTATGAGGGACAAGGTCAGTATCAGGTTCCTATGAAAGCAGGGTTTTTGTATTTAAAAGGCTTAGTTAAATTCAAGGAAAATAGAGAACAAAATATTGATGCAGCAATAACGTTAATGGATGAGGCTTTAGCTATAGCTCCAAATTTCAATTTGGCAAAGATTAGTAAAGATGCATTAAATGCTCAAAAGAAACAGGATTAGTTCTCAATATTTTGATTTGACTTTTCTATTAGCTTGTTTATTTGATAAACAAAATTTGAGTTAGCAGCTAATACATCATTAATCTTATTTTTCTTTAGTTTTTCATCTATAATATTTGATGTAAAGTGACTTTCAAGTATCATAAATTTTGTTTCTAAAACACTAATTCTAGAAATAATACCAGGTTTTCTTATTGATTTTGGTATGCTCTTTTCTAAACCATCAAAGTATGTTCTAATATACTCTTTGTTATCCTTAAAAAAGGAAACTTCATTATTTTCTAAAGAGCTAATTACTTCTTTTAATTCTTGATATTCAATCCAGTTTTTTAAAATATTTATAGTATTTAAACTGATGTTATCAATTCTAACTTGAATAATAGAATCGGAATACAAGTCTAATCTTTCATAGATTTTAGTGTTATTATTTTTATTTGGTTGATTATCACAACTGAAAAGGAAGGTAATAACTATAACTACGGTTGTTAAATAAAATTTAGGTATCATCTCACTTTTTGATATTAATTGAGAAAATTAAACTTTTTTTGGCTTAGAAAAATAATATACAATTAAAATTAAGGTTAATATAATTGGCTCCCAGGTTAGCACATAATATGGCCATTTAGTAGTAAGAATTAAAGGATTTTCTACTGCCGGCACTTCTGCTAAATACATATAATTTGAACCTATAAAATGATTTAATGGCATTATAAAGGCTAACAGAACATTTAAGCCAATGAATGTTCTTAGCCATGAATATGTTCTTAGTTCCATATTCAGATGATTTCTTAAATAAATAGGGAATGCTATAATAATTGCATGTTTTACAAAAAATTGAACATAAAAGAAGTTAACTGATCCATAGTAATTATCAATTAACGGAGTAAATATTGACATTCCTCCACCTATAATTCCACAATAAAAAAGAAACTCGAATAGAAATTGTCTAGTTTTATTTTTTGGGATAAACATTATAAAACAACAGATTAATGCGGAAATTCCACAAAGATGTACAGGAATCTGTTTATCCAATGTCCAAGTTCCATTAATTAGATGTATAACATGATTAGTAACAGTGAAAAAGATCATTATTAAAGCAATAATCTTAATAAACTTAATTTTATTCTTTTCATCACTAATTTTACCCATATATAGAATAAAAATGATAAAAGCTATGCTACTTAATGTAGTTATTATCCATTCATTACTTAAAAATGCTATTGCATGATCCATATTATATTTTTATTAGGTAGTCGCTAAAGTTAATCATAATTAATCAAAAAACCCCCTTGAAAGGGGGTTGTGGTACCTCCAGGAATCGAACCAGGGACACACGGATTTTCAGTCCGTTGCTCTACCAACTGAGCTAAGGTACCTTAAAATGAGCCTCAAATATAGATGCATTTTTATTATTGAGCAAAATAATTATTATAAATAATCCTTTTGTAAATTTGATGCTCAAGCTATAAGATGAATTTAATTATTGATATAGGAAATACTAACACAAAAATTGCAGTTTTTGAGCATGATAATATTATTGAAATAGACATTATTAATGCTGAAAATACTATTAAAGCAATAAATAAATTTTTATGTAAGTATAAGGCTATCAATAAAGCTATAATTTCTAATGTTTCTGAGACTAATAACTCTACATTAATTAATAAAATATCAATTGATAATGTGTACTACTTATCAGATAAATTAAAATTACCTTTTAATAATATGTATAAAAGTAAGGAAACACTTGGGTCAGACAGAAAAGCTTTGGTAAGCGCAGCAATTAAACATTACCCTAATAATAATGTGTTAATTATTGATGCAGGAACATGTATTACAACTGATTTTATTGATGCTTCAGGAAATTATCATGGAGGTTCTATTTCTCCAGGGATTAATATGAGATATGGAGTGCTAAGTGAAAAAACATCAAATTTGCCTAAACTAGAAAGAAAATATCCTTTACATATTACTGGGTCTTCTACAGAGGATTCAATTCATTCGGGAATAATTAATGGGATAGTATATGAAATAAGAGAATATATATCAGAGTATCAGAAGCAATACAATGGTATTAACATTATTTTAACTGGAGGTGATTCTGATTTCTTGTCTAAACCATTAAAAATTAGCATCTTTGCGAATCGAAATTTTTTATTAGAAGGTCTAAATTTTATTTTGAATTTAAATACAGAGGATTGATAAAACGAATATTACCAATAATATTATTATTTATAAGCTTTAATATTCAGGCTCAAGAAGGGACATCTTCTCCTTATTCATTTTATGGTATAGGGAGCCTTAAATTTAAGGGAACAACAGAAAATAGAGCTATGGGTGGGGTTAGTATATATACTGACAGTATTCATATGAATTTTAGAAATCCAGCTTCATATACTGGAAAAAACTTATTTTCTTTTAATAATGAAGGTAGGCTAGTTAAATTCACAGTTGGAGTAGGGCATACTGAAGCAAAACTTGAAACGTCTGAGAGTTCAGATAATTCAAGTACAACTACATTTGATTACTTAGGATTGAATATTCCAATGGGTAAATTTGGTATGGGTTTTGGAGTAATTCCTTATTCTTCAGTTGGTTATAAATTAGAGACGAGAAATATAAATGATTCATTGAAATATAAATACTCAGGAAATGGAGGAGTTAACAAAGTGTTTTTAGGCTTTGGCTATCAAATTTCAGATAATTTAAGTATTGGTTTAGATGCACATTATAATTTTGGAAATATTCAAAACAGTGGTTTAGAATTTTTATACGATGATGAAGATCTACCCTTAGATTATCAAGCAAGAGAAATAAATAGATCAGATTTAAGTGGTATTAATTACAATTTAGGCATTTCATATAAACCAATGATTAATGAAAAAACTCAATTAATTACTTCTTTTACTTATTCTCCTGAATATAATTTGACTTCTAAAAATAAGAGGACATTTGCTTCTGTAATTGTAAATAATAATGGCATAGAATATCCAATAAATGAAATTGAAGTTGATTTATTATCAATGGGGCTTGAAGAAACTGATTTAAAAATGCCATCTAAAATGTCTGTTGGATTAGGAATTAGTTCAATTAGAAATTGGTTCATTGGTTCAGAGTATAGCATTATAAAAAGCAGTGTGTTTTCTTCTGATCTTTTAAATATTGAAAACACTTATTTTGAAGATTCCTCTGTTTTATCAATAGGAGGATTTTATATTCCAGATTACAATTCCTTTAACAAGTTACTTCAAAGAATCGTTTATAGATCTGGAATTTATTTTGAGAAAACAGGTTTAAATATTAATAACCAGTCCATTAAAGAGTTTGGTATAACTTTTGGACTAGGTATTCCAGTCAGTAGACTTTTTTCAAATCTTAACACTGTTATTGAAATTGGAAAAAGAGGCACAACAGACAGCAATTTAGTAGAAGAAAATTTTATTAATTTTCAACTAAGTTTATCTTTAAATGATAGATGGTTTGTAAAAAGAAAATATAATTAATTATGAGAATAATATTTAGATTTTTAATAGTATTAAGTTTTTTATTTGTAACAATAAATGTTAGCTCACAAATAAATGAGGATGATATTAATTCATTATCGATTTTTAGTGAATATGTAAAAGCAAAAAATTATGATGCTGCGTATGAACCATGGATGGAGCTAAGACAGAGAAGTCCAAAATTTAATAGTGCAATATATGTCTATGGAGAAAGAATTTTAAAACATATGATTAAGAATTCTTCTGCAGATCAAAAGGTTGATTACATAAATGATTTAGTGAAATTGTGGAATGAAAAAAGAGCTAACTTCCCTAATAAAACTCCTCTTGGTGATGTTTTAGCAAAGGCTGCTCAGCTTCAATATGATTACATAACTGAATTAAATATGACAAAATCTGAAGTATATGAGACATTTAATAATGCATTTATTACCGATTCAAATACATTTAATAATCCAAAAAATTTATATACTTATTTTGGATTGATAGTCGATCTGTTTGATCAAGACTTAAAATCTGCTGAAGAACTTTTCACTAAATATGATGAAATTTCTGAAAAGGTAGAAAAGGAGATAAAAAATTATACGAATAAGGTAAATAAATTTTTACCAGAAGAAATTTCAGAGTCTGAAGTAGAACTGTCACCAAAAGATAAAAAAAGAGTTAGTTCATACAATAGTTTTTTAAAGGCTTATGATCAAATTGCAAAAGGAATGGAGAAGAAGGTAGGAGATAGAGCAAACTGTGACAATTTGATTATTCTATATGATAAAAGTTATGAAGAAAACAAGGATAATGGAGTTTGGTTACAAAGAGCTTTAAATAGATTATTTAATAAAGAATGTATGGATTCTGAGCTATTTGTTAAAATTCTACAGCAAAAAAATAGGTTGGATCCTAATGCTTCTACAGCTTATTATTTAGGAATTATTAAAGCTAAAGAAGGAAAATCTTCTGAAGCTCTTGAATACTATAATCAAGCAATTGATCTTGAAAGTGACGGTTATGAAAAAGCTAAAATTTTATTTAGGATTGCAACTCAATTTAAAAAGAATGGTTTATTTTCTAGAGCTAGATCATATTATATGCAAGCACTTAAGTTTAACCCATCTATGGGAAGATGCTATTTAGCTATTGCTCAAATGTACGCTAGTAGTGCAAAAAATTGTGGTTCAGACAATTTTACTCAAAGATCAGTTTATTGGCTAGCCTCTAAAGAAGCCCTTAAAGCAGCCAGAGTTGATAGTAAATTAAGAAAACTTGCTAATCAAAGCTCTAACAATTATTTAGCTAAAGCTCCTCAAAAAAGTGAAATTTTTTCTTCTGGAAGAGAAGGCGAAATAATTAAGGTAGGTTGTTGGATAGGAAGGACTATCAAAGTACCTAAGCTATAGATTTGAAAAAAATTAGTTTTATTATTACTCTTTTTGTTTTGATTTCATGCAATAATGATTTAGAAAGTGTAATTGATATTGCTTCATCAAAATCTTCCATTTCAGCAGCTGAAAATATAAATACCGTATATACAGATTCAGGACTTGTAAGCTCAATTTTGGAGAGCCCAAAAATGTTTAATTTTACGAATATGGATTTTCCATATTTTGAGTTCCCTAACAAGCTTACAATCACTGTGTTTGATAAGAATAAAAACAAGAGTGTAATTACTGCTGATTATGCAATTTCTTATTCTAATACCGATTTAATTGATTTAAGAAAAAACGTAATTATTACAACTCACCTAAAAGACACTCTTATAACTGATCAAATGTATTACAATAGAGTAGAAGAGTGGTTATTCACAAATTATCCATTTCAATTTATTTCAGCCGATAAGGATATATACGGGTCAGGATTTGATTCTGATAAAAGTTTTGAAAAAATAACTTTCTTAGATGTAAGCGGTTATGTAACTTTAGAAGATTAAATTTTTATGGAAAAAGATTTTATAAAATATTTAGATTTTCATAAAACCAGAGGTGGAACAGGGAAAATATTTAACTTCAATTTCATTGAATATAAGGAGGGTTTTCTAAAGTTAGGTGCAGAATTTACAGCACAAACTCTTAACCCAAATAGAACGGTGCAAGGAGGTATGATGACTGCTTTATTAGATGATATTACTAGCTTACTTATTATTTATGAATCTAAAGGATCTTTGTATCCTAATTCTACAAATCTTCATAGCCTACATCACAGACCATTATTTGAAGGGAAAGTATTTGCTACTGCAGCCATCATTAAAAAAGGAAAAAATATAGCAACTATAAAAGGGGAATTATTTAATTCAGATGGAAAACTAGCAGCAACTCTGATGCATACTGTTGTATTGACTAAAGCTGATTTTCAATCACATATACCTAAATAATCATTAAATTTATAATATGAAATTATTAGGTTTTTTTAAGTATGCTTATCTGGGGTTTTCTATATTATTTTTTATAGAATTTCTTTTAAATTATAAAACTGATTTTAATAAGTCAATAGTTTTCTTAGTTCTATCTATATTATCAGTTTTATTATATTGGTTTAGAAATAAATATCAGAAGAGATTTAAAGACAGGGGGAAATT
>SGZI01000012.1 GCA_004213965.1 Flavobacteriales bacterium | reverse complement strand
ACTGCTGGCCATGGTCAATTTTCTCTTTTTGATCAGGAGGAAAAAAATGTAAATGAAAATTTATCTAAAAGAGTTTCAAAAGATCAAGTTACTCATATCTTTCAAATTATTGATTCAAAAGTAAGCGCTAATCTTTTTCTAGATAAATTAATGAAACAACGCTCTGTTGCTTATAGCCTGTTATTAGATGACAAAAATCCTTTAGAATCTAATTTAACTGGAATCTCATTCTGCTGGAATAAAAACAAAACATATTTCCTTGATATTTTAAGCTTAAATCTAATTGACAAAAAAATAGTTCAAAAAATAAAATTGTTTTATGAAAATAGTTCTATTGAAAAAATTAGTGAAAATTTAAAATATGATATAAAATCCTTTTCAAAATATAACATCCTTATAAAAGGAGAAATTTTTGACACAACATTAGCGCACTATTTGATTAATCCTGATATTAATCATAGCACTAAAATAATCTCTGAAAATTATTTAAATTATTCTTTGATCAGTGGAGAAAATGAAATTAACAACCTCTCTGATAGAACAAATATAATTTTCCAATTAAAAGGACTTCTTGAAAAAGAGCTAAGGCAAAACAAACATATTTCATTGTATAAAGAAATAGAAATTCCCGTTCTAAAAGTACTTGCTAGTATGGAGATAGAGGGAATTAATCTAGATGTAGCTTATTTAAATAAACTCTCCAAAAAAACAGATAAAGAAATTGAAAAGACAAAAAAAATAATATATAGTGAATCAAAAGAGGAGTTTAATATATCTTCTCCAAAACAGTTGGGTGAAGTTTTATTTGATAAAATGAAAATAATTTCTAATCCAAAAAAAACAAAAACTGGTCAATACTCAACCTCTGAGGATGTTCTGTCATACCTGGCAAAAGACAATGATTTTGTTAAACATATTCTTGAATATAGAAGCCTAACTAAACTTCAAAATACATATATCAATGCATTGCCTAATGAAGTGTTAAAAAATACAGGGAAAATTCATACAGAATATATGCAAACTGTTGCTGCTACTGGCAGATTGAGTAGTATAAATCCAAACCTACAAAATATTCCTATTAGAACCAGTAGGGGTAAAGAAATTAGAAGAGCATTCATTTCTAGAAATAAAGATTTCGTTATATTATCAGCTGATTATTCTCAAATTGAATTAAGGATAATTGCCGCACTAAGCAATGAAGAAAATATGATTAATGCCTTCAATGATAATGAAGACATTCATTCGTCTACTGCTGCTACTGTATTTAATACAAAAATTGAAAATGTGACTAAGTCACAAAGGACTAATGCAAAGACAGTAAATTTTGGGATCATATATGGTGTTTCTGCTTTTGGATTAAGCAATCAAACAAATCTATCCAGAAAAGAATCTAAAGAATTAATTGAAACCTATTATAATAAATACCCTAAATTAAAGGAATATATTGCTGAACAGATTGCATTTGCTAGAGATAAAGGGTATGTAGAAACATTACTAGGGAGAAGGAGATACTTAAAGGATATTAACTCCTCAAATGCAGTGGTAAGAGGGGGTGCAGAGAGGAATGCTATTAATGCTCCTATTCAGGGAAGTGCAGCAGATATAATTAAAATTGCTATGATTAATATTCAATCTAAGCTAATTAATAATGAGTATAAAAGTAAAATGCTTCTTCAAGTGCATGATGAGCTAGTTTTTGATGTATATAAACCTGAATTAAATAACATTATTTCATTAGTAAAAGAAGAAATGGAAAATGCATTTTCATTAAAAGTTCCATTAGATATAGATATGAATTATGGTGAGAATTGGTTAGAAGCACATTAATTTTGTTATTTATACAAAAATCTATAGATAAGACTCTCTGAAAATATTTTTAAATATCTGTTTGGTTATATAATATATAATTGTAGATTTGCATCCACTTTTGAGATAAATTTAATTTTAACTTAAAATTATAGTATGGATACATTGAGTTACAAAACAATTTCAGCTAATAAATCTACAGTTAACAAATTGTGGGTACTAGTTGATGCTGAAGGACAAACCCTTGGAAGACTTGCTTCGAAAGTTGCTATTCTGATAAGAGGCAAACATAAACCAAACTTTACTCCTCATGTAGATTGTGGCGATAATGTTATTGTTATAAATGCAGCAAAAATAAATTTAACTGGAAAAAAGTGGGAAGACAAGCAATATATTCGTTATACAGGATATCCTGGAGGCCAAAGATCTCTTTCTGCAAATCAATTATTTGATAAAAATCCTAGCTCAATTATTGAAAAATCAGTAAAAGGAATGTTGCCAAAAAATAAATTAGGAGCTGCTTTATTTCGAAACCTTTATGTTTATAATGATTCCAATCATACACAAGAGGCGCAAAAGCCAGTATCAATTAATCTAAATGATATTAATTAAATGGGAGAAGTAATTCATAAAATTGGAAGAAGAAAAACTGCAGTTGCCAGAGTTTATTTAAAAAAAGGAAAAGGGAATATAACAGTTAATAATAAAGATTATAAAAATTATTTTCCAACAGCTACATTACAATATAAAATTAATCAACCTTTTGCGTTGACTAACAATGAAAAAAACTTTGATACAACTATCAAAGTTTATGGAGGTGGAGCGACTGGTCAAGTTGAGGCTATTAGATTAGGTTTATCCAGAGCATTATGTGAACTTGATGAGAAAAATAGAGAAGTTTTAAAGCCTGAAGGATTATTAACTAGAGATCCAAGAATGGTTGAAAGGAAAAAATTTGGTCAGAAAAAAGCAAGAAAGAAATTCCAATTCTCAAAAAGATAATATTATTCAAATATGTTATAAATCAAAATTTAGTTTAGCATCTAAATATCTAAGGCTTAATTTACTTTATACCACTTAGATATTGCTATAATTAAGAACGTAAACTAATTCAAATGGGAAAAATAGAAGTAAAAGATTTAATTAAAGCAGGTGTTCATTTCGGGCATCTCACAAGAAAATGGAATCCTAATATGTCTCCATATATTTATATGGAAAGAAACGGGATTCATATCATAAATTTATATAAGACAATAAGCAAACTTGATGAAGCTTCTTCAGCACTAGCTAAGATTGCAATATCTGGTAGAAAAATTTTGTTTGTAGCTACAAAAAAACAAGCTAAAGATATAGTTGCAGAAGCTGCAAATAAAGTAAATATGCCTTATATAACTGAAAGATGGCCTGGAGGAATGCTGACTAATTTTATTACAATTAGAAAAGCAGTAAAAAAAATGACCTCTATTGATAGAATGAAGGAAGATGGAACCTTTAATACACTTTCAAAAAAAGAAAAACTGCAGGTAGGTAGGCTTAGAGAAAAATTGGAGAAAAATTTAGGATCAATTGCTAATATGACAAGACTTCCTGGAGCTATTTTTGTAGTTGATGTAGTTCGAGAGAATATTGCAATTAAGGAGGCGCAAAAATTAAACATACCTATTTTTGCTATGGTTGATACAAACTCAGATCCAAGAGGAATTCAATATGTAATTCCTTCAAATGATGATGCCTCAAAATCAATTTCTAAAATTCTAGAATATATCGCAGAAGCAATTAAAGGCGGCCTAGAAGAAAGAGTTTCGGAAAAGGCAGCTGAAGAAGCTAAAGAAAAAGCAGCTGAAGAAGCTAAAGAAAAAGCCGCTGAAGAAGCTAAAGAAAAAGCAGCTGAAGAAGCTAAAGAAAAAGCAGCTGAAGAAGCTAAAGAAAAAGCAGCTGAAGAAACTAAAGAAAAAGCAGCTGAAGAAACTAAAGAAGAAGCAGCTGAAGAAACTAAAGAAGAAGAAAAATAATATTATCATGAAAATTTCTGCATCAGAAGTAAATAATCTAAGAAAATCTACAGGTGCTGGTATGATGGATTGTAAAAATGCATTGGTAGAAGCCAATGGAGATCTTGATAAAGCAATTGAAATATTAAGAAAAAAAGGTCAAAAAGTTGCTGCAAAAAGAGCTGATAGAGATTCACATCAAGGTGCAGCAATTGCTATAACTAATAAGGAAAAAACCATTGGGGCAGCAATTGTATTAGCTTGTGAAACAGATTTTGTAGGAAAAAATGCTGACTTTGTTAATCTAGCAAATGAGCTAGCTAACATCGCACTAAACTGTGATTCTAAAGAAGATTTACTAAAAGCTTCAATTGGCAATATGAATGTTGAAGAAAAACTTTTAGAACAAACAGGTGTGATTGGTGAAAAAATTCAAATTAATAAATTTGTTAAAATTAATGCACCATATGTTGGGTCATATATACATGCTGGAAATAAAATTGCAACTGTTGTTGGGCTATCTAAAACAAATGATGATTTACTTAATGATATGTTAAATGTATCAAAAGATATTGCAATGCAGGTAGCAGCTATGAATCCTATTGCGCTTAATGAAGAAGGTGTAGATTCTAATGTAATAGAAAAAGAAATTGAAATAGCTAAAGATCAATTAAGAACTGAAGGTAAGCCAGAAGCAATGTTAGATAATATTGCTAAAGGGAAGCTAAAAAGATTTTTTAAAGACAATACATTAATAAATCAAGCATTTATAAAAGACACAAAGATTAGTGTTTCCGATTATCTTTCATCATTCGACAAAGAACTTACTGTGACTTGTTTCGATCGCGTTTCTATAGGATAATTTCCCTTATAATATTTCTAAGATTAAAGGTTGTTATGAATTAAAAAATGTATAGTATATTTGTGTACATTTATTAATTATGAGCTATAAAAGAATTCTCCTAAAACTTTCCGGAGAAGCCCTTATGGGTGATGATAAAACAGCAGGAATTAATTCAAAAAAACTGTTGCACTACGCTAATGAAATTAAGAAAATACATGATATCGGTGTTCAAGTTTCAATAGTAATTGGAGGAGGAAATATCTATAGAGGGTTTAATAATACTGAACATAAAATTGACAGAGTCCAAGGAGATTATATGGGCATGCTTGCCACATTAATTAATGGATTAGCTCTTCAAAATACACTTGAAAATATTGGCATTCCAACTAGATTGCAAAGTGCAATAAATGTAAATCAAGTGGCTGAACCGTATATAAAAAGGAAAGCCATTAGGCATTTAGAAAAAAATAGAATTGTAATTTTTGCCGCTGGTACTGGTAATCCATATTTTACAACAGATTCTGCTGCAGTTCTAAGAGCTGTTGAAATTGAAGCAGATGTAATATTGAAAGGCACTAAAGTAGATGGAATTTATAATTGTGATCCTATAAAAAATCCAAAAGCTATTAAATATGAAAACATTACTTTTAATGAGGCTATATCTAAAGGATTAAAAATAATGGACACCACTGCATTTACCCTAAGTCAAGAAAATAATTTGCCGATAATTGTATTTGATATTAATTTAAAAGATAATTTAGTTAAAGCTGTGTCTAAAGAAAAAATTGGTACAATTGTAAATATTTAATATAAATAAAATGAATGAAGAGTTAAATTTAATATTTGATTTAGCAAAAGAATCTATGTCAAATGCCATTGCTCATCTAGACAAAAAGTTAATGAATATTAGAGCAGGGAAAGCTAATCCTAATATGCTTTCTAGTGTAACAGTAGAATACTATGGGACAAGCACTCCCCTATCCCAAGTGGCAAATATTAATACCCCTGATGGCAGAACAATAATTATTCAGCCATGGGAAAAATCAATTTTGCCTGAGGTTGAAAAAGGTATAGAATTAGCAAATCTTGGTTTTAATCCAATGAATAACGGTGAAACAATAATTATTACTGTGCCCACCCTTACAGAAGAAAGAAGGGCAGAATTAGCAAGACAAGCTAAATCAGAAACTGAGGAAGCAAAAATTGCAGTTAGAAATGCCAGAAAAGATGCAAATAATGAAATTAAAAAATCTTCTGAATTTTCTGAAGATTTGAAAAAAAACTCTGAATTAGATATTCAAGAAATAACTGATAGCTATATTTCTAAAATTGATAAAATTTTTGATCTTAAAGAAAAAGAAATAATGACTTTATAATAATTTTTAGCCAAGTATTAAGATAATATTATAATTAAAAATATGACAGAAAAGAGTTCAGGAGGTTTATGGGAATCTGTTGCTAGAATTATTCTAAACAATAGAGTAATTATAATTATATCTCTGATTTGCGCAACATATTTTTTTAGCACACACTGGCATAAAATTCGTTTCACTTATACTGAAGCTAATCTTCTCCCTGACACTCATGAAGAAAATTTAAAATACAACTCGTTTACTAGTAAATTTGGAGAAGAGGGAAATCTAATAGTAATTGGAATAAAAGACTCTCTATTATTTACACTTGAGAATTTAAATGCCTGGAATAAACTTTCTAATAGTTTTAAAGAAATACCTGAAGTAGAAACTGTAATTGCATTTGGAGATCTACAAAAATTAATTAAAGATAAAAATGCCAGGCAATTTTATATTGAACCATTTATAGAAGATTCAATTAATTCTGATTTGGAGTTAAATAGGCTAAAAGATGAGCTTTTTCTTAAATCCCCTTTTTATGATAAATTTTTAATTAATACGGAAACAAAATCTGTCAGAAGTGCAATTAATTTAAAAACATCTATTGTCAATACCATTAAAAGAGAAGAATTTATTAATAATGTTTTATTGCCAAGAGTTTCTGAATTTGAAAAAGCATATAATCTAGATGTTAGAATCTCTGGAATGCCATATGTAAGAACTAAATATTCTGAAACTATTAAGTCTGAACTTGGGGAATTTGTAATCCTTGCCATATTAGTTACGTCATTTATTTTCTACTTCTTTTTTAGATCATTTAGAGCAACATTTATATCGATATGTACAGTATGTATAGGTGTTATGTGGACTCTTGGAATTATTGGGATTCTTGAATATGAACTTACAGTATTAACTGCAGTAATTCCTCCTTTAATTATTGTTATAGGTATGCCAAACTGTATTTATTTGATTAAAAAATATCAGCACGAGGTTAATACACATGGGAATAAATCCCTTTCATTACAAAAAGTAATTACAAAGATTGGGAATGCAACATTAATGACAAATGTTACAACAGCTTCAGGGTTTGCAACATTTATTATAACCAATAGTCAATTGTTAAAAGAATTTGGGGCTGTGGCCTCACTAAGCATACTATCAATTTTTATAATCTGTATTTTAGTTATCCCTATAGTTTATAGTTTTTTGCCTATTCCTGACAGTAAACATTTAGAGCATTTAAATAAAAAATGGGTCATTTCACTATTTGACTGGATGGCAAATATGGTAAAAACTAAAAAAATTGAAATCTACACTATAGCTATAATAGCATTAGCGGTTAGTATAATTGGGATGTATAAAATAGAAATCTCTGGAAGTCTAATTGATGATATGCCTAGGAATACAGAGTTTTTTGAAGATATAATGTTTTATGAAAAAGAATTTAATGGAATTCTTCCTCTTGAAATATATATAGATACAAAACGTAAAAAAGCAGTTACTAAATTATCCACAATAAAAAAAATGAAATTGTTGGAAGATATTATTTCGGAAATACCTGAATTATCACGTCCAATATCTGTGGTAAGCCTAGTAAAATATTCTAAACAAGCATATTATAATGGTAATCCAAAATATTATCAAGTGCCAACAACTCAAGAAAATAGCTTTATTCTTTCATATGCGAAAAATTCAACTTCTGACACAGATGGAATTGATCTAATTAAGAATTTTGTAGATAGCACGGGGCAATATACAAGGATTACAACTTTTATGAAGGATATTAAAATTGAAAGGATGGAGAGAATTGAAGAAAAATTAGATTATGAAATAGCTAAAATTATGCCTAAAGAAAGGTTTGAAGTATATCTTACAGGCAAAGCATATTTGTTTCAACAAGGAACCTATTTTTTAGTTAAAAATCTTATAATTTCTCTATCATTGGCTATTGTTTTAATTTCAATATTTATGGCATATATGTTCAGGAATTTTAGAATGATTATTATTTCTCTTATCCCTAATTTATTACCTCTTTTAATTACGGCAGGATTAATGGGATTCATAGGCATTCCTATTAAGCCTTCAACAATATTAATTTTTAGTATTGCTTTTGGTATTTCTGTTGATGACACAATTCACTTCTTAGCAAAATACAGACAAGAGCTACAAGAAAATAATTGGCAAATAAAACAATCAGTATATAACTCTATAAGAGAAACTGGCATTAGCATGTTCTATACATCTGTCGTTCTCTTCTTTGGATTTTCAGTCTTTATAGTATCCAATTTTGGAGGTACAGTTGCTCTGGGGGCATTGGTTTCTGCTACACTTCTTCTTGCAATGCTTTCTAATCTTCTACTTTTACCTTCATTACTTCTTTCACTTGAAAGAAGTATAGCAAATGAGAAAGTCTTAAAGGAGCCTAAAATTCAAATTCTAACAGATGAAGAGGATTTATTGAATTAATTTCTAGCAAAAGCATATCTTTGATATAAATAACTGATTAATGGGCAATACAACTGTTATTAAAATATTATCAGAGTCAAATAAAAATGAATTAGTTGAAATTTCTGGGTGGGTTAAAACCTTTCGAGCTAATAGATTTATTGCACTTAATGATGGTTCATGTCTTGAGAATATTCAATGTGTTATTGATTATGAAAATACAGATGAAAATATTCTAAAAAAAATAACAACGGGAAGTGCAGTTAAAATATCAGGTAAGATTGTCGAAAGTGCAGGAACAAAACAAGCTATAGAAATTCAAGTAAATGACATTAGTATTCTTGGCGAGTCTAATACTGAAGAATATCCAATCCAACCTAAAAAACATTCATTTGAGTTCCTAAGAGAAAATGCTCACTTAAGACCAAGAACCTCTACATTTAATGCAGTCATGAGACTAAGATCTACATTATCCTTTGCAATTCATAAATTTTTTAATGAAGAAGGGTTCTACTATGTTCATACCCCAATAATTACAGGGAGTGATGCTGAAGGAGCTGGAGAACAATTTAGGGTAACTACTTTGAGCCCTAAAAACCCTGACTTAAACTCTAGTAAAGAAGTTGATTATAAAAAAGATTTTTTTGGAAAAGAAACTTACCTAACTGTATCTGGTCAGCTTGAGGCAGAAGCTTATGCAATGTCTCTTGGGAAAGTTTATACATTTGGCCCAACATTTAGAGCTGAAAATTCAAATACTTCGAGACACTTATCTGAGTTTTGGATGATAGAGCCTGAAGCTGCATTTATGGATTTAAATGGGAATATGGATTTAGCTGAACAATTTCTAAAATATCTGTTACAATATGCCCTAGAAAATAAAAAGAATGAATTAGAGTTCTTAGAGTCAAGACTCCTTGAAGAAGAAAAAAAGAAGCCTGAAAAGGATAGAAGTGAAATGAGTTTAATAGAGAAAATTAATTTTGTTGTAACTAATAAATTTAAACGCATAACTTATACTGAAGCTATTGATATTTTAAGGCAATGTAAGCCAAATAAGAAAAAGAAATTCAAGTATATAATTAAAGAGTGGGGGGCAGATTTACAAAGTGAACATGAAAGATATTTAGTTGAAAAGCACTTTAAATGTCCTGTAATAATATACAATTATCCTGCAAGTATTAAATCATTTTATATGAGGCTAAACGATGACAATAAAACGGTCGGAGCAATGGATATCCTTTTTCCAGGGATAGGTGAAATTGTTGGAGGCTCTCAAAGAGAAGAAAGAGCAGATGTGCTTAATAAAAGAATGAAAGATATTGGGATTGATACAAAAGAATTTTGGTGGTATAATGAATTAAGGAAATTTGGCACTGCAGCACATTCCGGGTTTGGACTAGGTTTTGAAAGATTAGTAATGTTTGTTACAGGCATGTCTAATATAAGAGATGTGATTCCATTCCCAAGAACTCCACAAAATGCTGAATTTTAAATATCCATTTCATCATGAAACAATATTTAAAATTAAAGCTTAATCAAAAATTATCTCCACAACAAATTCAACTAATGAAGCTAATACAGCTTCCTACCATTGATTTTGAGCAAAATATTCAAAGAGAGCTAGAAGAAAATCCTGCATTAGAAATTGAAGAAAATAGAAATGAAAATATAGATGAAGATTATTCAAATTCTAATGATGAAAGATTAAGTGATGATGAAGATATAAATATTGACGAATATCTAAATTATGATGATACTCCTTCATATAAACTAAACTACAGCTCCAATAATGAAAATGAAAATAATGAAATTCCTTTTGCATCAGGTATTTCATTCACTGAATATTTAACAAGCCAGCTTAATACGTTAAAACTAGATAATAAAGAGAAAAAAATAGCAGAATTTTTAGTTGGGAGTATTGATAATAGTGGTTATATCCGGCAAGAACTTAATGAAATTGTTGATGATTTAGCTTTTACTCAAAATCTTGATGTGTCAATTGATAAATTAAAAAATATACTGTCAATTGTGCAGCAGCTAGATCCCCCTGGTGTTGGAGCTCAATCGCTAAAAGATTGCTTAATAATTCAATTAAAAAGAAAAGCTGTAAATGATGATATAGAGCTTGCTATTGATATTCTAGAACATTCATTTGAGCATTTTTCTAAAAAACATTTTAATAAATTAATAGCAAAATATAATATTTCAGAAGAAAGATTAAAAGCTGTAATTAAGGAAGTTGAAAAATTAAATCCTAAACCAGGCAATAGTTATTCCAATACAAATAAGCCAATAGAACATATCATTCCCGATTTTAAAATAGAAATAGATAATAATAATCTTATTTTAACACTAAATAACAGAAACAGTCCTATATTAAAAATTTCTAAAGAATACGATGAGATGTTGAAAGGATATAAGTTAGATAAAAACAAAACCAAATCTCAAAAAGATGCAGTACAATTTATAAAACAAAAATTAGACTCTGCCAAATGGTTTATTGATGCAGTAAAGCAAAGACAAGAAACCCTTTATGTTACAATGAGTGCAATTATGGAATATCAAAAAGAATATTTTATTACTGGAGATGAAAAAAATATGAAACCTATGATTTTAAAAGATATAGCTGAGAAAATTGAAATGGATATTTCAACTATATCTAGAGTTGCTAATAGTAAATATGTTGATACACCTTATGGTACTAAACTATTAAAAGAATTTTTTAGTGAATCTATGACCAATCAATCAGGAGAGGAAATTTCTACAATAGAAATAAAGAAAATATTACAAACAATAATTGAAAAAGAAAATAAAAAATTTCCAGAAACTGATGAAAAACTTGTTAAATTACTAGTAAATAAAGGCTATAAAATTGCTAGAAGGACTGTTGCAAAATATAGAGAACAACTAAATATTCCTGTGGCTAGGCTAAGAAAAGAAATTTAATTTAAAGAAACATCGCCAATTCTAGTAGTATAATTAATCTTTAGCGCATTAACTTTTCTTAATTCTTGTTTAATGTCTCCTACTATGCCCATATTTGTTTCTTTATCTACCTTTAATGCAGTAGTTAAAAATGGTCTTACTTCCTCTCTCTTTGATTCTCTTTCAGCATAAATAAATGCAGGAATATCTGAAACCTCAGAAAATTTATCATTTAATTGAATCCTTGCTTCCGTTCCATATTGGGCTTGATATCCAGAATTGGGCTTGCCTGCATATATATACATCACAAGATCCTTTTTATCAAGTTTCTCAACTTGATCAGCAGCAGGTAATTGATTATTAATCTTCAACTCATTATCTCTCATTACAGTTGCCACCATGAAGAAAAATAATAACATAAAAACAATATCAGGCAGAGAAGCTGTATTTACCGCTGGTATTTCTCCTTTATTCTTCTTATTAAATTTTGACATAATTATATTTTTCTATTGTACCTCAGATAATTTTTGTGGATATTCTTTTCTAAGACGATTAATTTTCTCTTTTAATGTGGTTTTATTTCCAGGCCAATTAACATCTTTATAATTTTTCATCATTTCTTCATAAGACTCTCCATAAAGATCTTCTGCTCTAACATTTCTTAAATGAGTATATGCAGCGACAAGTTCATTTTGAACTGAAATATATGCAGCATAAGATGTTTCTCTTTCATTCTTTAAAGAAATAATAGCCTTGTCTGGATTATCAGAAGATGAGGGATCTCTATCACCTTTGCAATAATCACAGCCATCTTCTCCATTACCTTCACCTCCTCCATTATCCAAAAATTCTATTGCAGCAGCCCTTATATCTTCTAAGACCATTAGCTCATCCTCAACAAGAATTTGATCCTTACCATTTAATAATACAGTAAAAATGTTTCTTTGCTTAATAATTACATCTTCTTGATCTTCTTCAATAGGGGGAAGTTTTCTACTAATCCCTGAATCAGTCTCAATAGTAGTTGTAACTAAGAAAAAAATTAGAAGCAGGAAAGCTATATCAGCCATTGATCCTGCATTGACTTCTGGAGATGATCTTCTTGCCATAAATTATTTTCTATTTTTAAAACTAAACCATAACATTGCTCCACTTGCAATTGCTATAAGAGAATAAAACATAAATAACGCTGCACTTATTAATTTAGATCCTGCAGCGGATAACATTTTACCATCTCTAAGTGGCGTGTCTTCTCCTCTGGCTAAAACAAAATAGCAAATCAAAAATAAAATTAGAAAAGCTCCTAATGTTTTCAATGTACTCTTCATTGCTTTCTTATCAGCTATTACGTTTTTTAATGTATAAAAGACAACAGAGGAAACAATTAAACCCATAATTAAATATGCAACAATTAACATATAGTCAATACCTGCAAGCATATCCATCATTTGAATCATCAAAACAAATAGCGCTCCTAATAGTGATAAAGCGTATGCTGTATACTTTATAATTTTATATGAATTCATAATGTTATTTCTTATTATTAACTAATATATCCATAAGTGAAATGGAAGCATTTTCCATATCATTAACAATGCTGTCAATTTTTGCAATAATATAATTATAAAAAATCTGAAGTATAATTGCAACAATCAACCCAAATACTGTAGTTAAAAGAGCTACTTTAATCCCTCCTGCAACTAATGATGGCTGCATATCTCCGGCTGCTTCAATTTTATCAAAAGCTTGAATCATCCCGATAACTGTCCCCATGAATCCTAACATTGGCGCAAGAGCTATAAATAATGATATCCATGAAACATTTTTCTCAAGCTGACCCATTTGTACACCTCCATAAGCGATTACAGCTTTTTCAGCAGACTCTACACTTTCATTTGCTCTGTCTAATCCTTGATAAAAGATTGAAGCTACTGGGCCAGGTGTATTTCTGCAAACTTCTTTAGCTGCCTTAATTCCTCCTGATTTCATAGCTGATTCAACTTCTTCTGTTAATTTATCTGAATCAGATTCAGATAAATTAAGAAATATAATTCTTTCAATAGCAATAGCTAACCCTAGAATAAGACATAAAAGAACTATACCCATAAACCCTGGGCCTCCTTCAATAAATCTCTTCTTTAATTCTTGATGAAAATTTAGCTGTGCTGGTTCTTCCATTTCCTCTACAACTTCTTCAACTTCCATTGAACTATCTACTTGGGTGTCTTGAACTTCAGTTGTCTCCATTTCATCTTGAAATATGATGTTGTTTGAATCTATATTATGGGTAAATACAACTGAAATAATTGCAATAATACTTAGTAATCTTTTCATTTTGTTTCGTTTAATTAATTTAATAGAGCGTTAAAGATATAAAAAATTATAATTAACACGATAATCCCGTGCAGAGAGGAAGGGATTCGAACCCTCGATACACTTTTGGTGTATACACACTTTCCAGGCGTGCGCCTTCGACCACTCGGCCACCTCTCTATATAATATGATTATTATATCAAGACAAATAAAAAGAAAAAATATTAATTATAAAACTATATATAATGCTTTTTTATGATATAAAGATGATTATTTTATGTCTTAAAGACTTCGATTGAATTATTTGTAGTAATATTTATGATCTCATTAGCATTAACTTGATAAATTTCTGCTAATCTTTTGATAATATGTATAATAAATCCACTTTCATTTCTCTTGCCTCTATTTGGTGTAGGTGCTAAATATGGGGAGTCTGTTTCTAATACTATATTACTTAAATCTATTTTATCAAGAAATTTATCTATCATTCCATTTTTAAATGTAACTACCCCTCCTATTCCCAGTTTCATACCCATAGAAATAATTTTGTTAGCTTGTTCTAAAGTACCAGTAAAACAATGAAAAATTCCCGAGAGCTCATCAGTTCCTTCTGATTCTAAAACTTCAAATATTTCATTATATGACTTTCTAGAATGAATAACAATTGGAAGACTATATTTCTTTGCTAATTTAATTTGCTTAATAAACACTTCTTTTTGAGTAGATAGATTATCTGTCTTCCAATGAAGGTCAATGCCTATTTCTCCAACTGCTACACATTGGTTTTCTAAAATATTTTTTTCCACATGTTTTAGCTCTTCAGAGTAATTACTTCCAATATAACAAGGGTGAAGTCCTGCCATTAAAAACATATTTTTTGGGAATTTTATTTTAAGAGCTAACATAGATTCTGTATAAGAAGAATCAATTGCTGGTAAAAAAAATCTAGTAATATTAGAGCTTATGGCATTATTTATTACATAATCTCTGTCTGAATCAAATTCTGGAAGATACAAATGGGTATGCGTGTCTGAAATTGTCATTATACTACTATAATTCTAGGGATTTCAAAATATTATTGCCCATCAAAATTTCAGAAGGATTTTCTAAGGCTTCCTTAATTGCCACTAGGAAGCCTACGCTCTCTCTACCATCAATAATTCTATGATCGTATGAAAGGGCTAAGTACATTACAGGTCTAATCTCAACTTTTCCATTAACAGCAATAGGTCGCTCAATAATATTGTGCATTCCTAAAATAGCACTTTGAGGTGGGTTAATAATTGGAGTGGATAACATACTCCCAAAAACTCCGCCGTTAGAAATAGTAAATGTACCTCCAGTCATTTCATCCACTGTTATTTTTGAATCTCTTGCTCTTTCTGCAAGTGTTTTAACCTGAATCTCAATTTCTCTAAAAGACAATTTTTCTGCATGTCTAATTACAGGGACCATAAGTCCTTTTGGCCCTGAAACAGCAATACTAATATCACAATAATCATATGTTATCATTTCATTTCCATCTATCATTGAGTTTACAGCTGGAAATTCTTTAAGTGCTCTAACAGATGCAAGAGTAAAAAAAGACATGAAGCCTAAGTTAACATCGTGTTTTGTTTTGAATTTTTCTTTATACTTTTTTCTTAGCGCAAAAATAGCAGACATATCTACCTCATTAAAAGTAGTTAACATTGCTGTTTCATTTTTTACACTAACTAATCTTTCTGCAACTTTTCTTCTTAAAAGAGATAGTTTAGTTCTCTTTACATCTCTTTTTTCATTGCTTAAAGATCCCATTGATGGCTTAGCTATTAAAATATCTTGTTTAGTAATTCGCCCATCCTTTCCAGTTCCTATAATATCGCTAATATTGAAGTTATTTTCAGCAACTATTTTTTTAGCTGCAGGACTTAAGATTTCTGATTTAGTAGTGCTTGTAGGTTCTTCAATTTTTGATAACACGATCTCGTCTTTAGATTCTGTTTTTGAAGATTTTCTAGCTTCACCTTCTTTAGATGTGTCAATTAGACAAACTACTTGACCAACATCTACTGCATCTCCTTCTTGAGCCTTTAATGTAATTACACCGCCTTCTTCTGCTGGCAATTCTAGTGTAGCTTTATCACTATCAAGCTCTGCTATAATTTGATCTTTTTCTACATAGTCTCCATCACTAACTAGCCATGTTGCAATTTCTACCTCTGTTATTGATTCTCCCGGAGAGGGAACTTTCATTTCTAAAACCATAAAACTTTAATTACTAGTTCTTAAAATTATTAATTTTCTATATAATATATCCTATTAATTACATTAATTAATTAAGCCATTGAGATCATACATTGAAAAAAACTCCCAAATTATTTGACTTGCAATTATATCCCTGTTGCCCCATGCTCCAAACCAATCATGTCCTCCTCCATCTACTCTATAGTGCCTTACCATAGTATTATTGTTCCCATTTAAATATGTGATTTCTTGAACAGTTGAATTATCGAAAGTATATATATCTGGCATATCAGTTACCAAAGGCTCTGTACTACATGCATTATGTGATCTCCAATAATCTACAACTGTATCTATGCTCATAGTCCATGCTTCATTACCACTATATGGAACAACTCCATCACTAGTCCCATGCATTTGAAGAATAGAGATTGCCCGCTGTGGTTGACAACTATAAAAAGTTTGTGGTGTCATTGATCCTGTTACTGATGCAATTGCTGCAATTTTATCACTAAGCTGACAGGCTAGTAAAAAACTCAGATAACCTCCATTAGACATTCCTGTACTATAAATTCTTTCTGAATTTATTGAATAGTTTTCTGAAATATTTTCAATCAAAAAATCTACAAATGCGACATCGTCTACAATGCTTGAAGTAGTCCATCCACCAACATTCCAATGAGTAATTCCATTTAAAAAAGTTCCTTGAGGATATACTACTATAAAATTTTCTTCAGATGCAATATCATTAAACTCTGTATATTCCATTATAACCTGATTATTGCTCCCATAACCATGAAAACAAAAAAGCATAGGAACAGGCTCAGAAGGGTCATAAGAATCTGGAACATAAATATTAAATGATCGAAGTAGCCCGTCAAATTCGATTTCATATTCCTGTAATCCATATTCTACTGGAATAACTGGGTCCGTAGAATCTATAACATTTATCGGGTCCGGCACATCAACCGATTCAGGCATACAAGAAAAAATAAATATTAAAATAATTAAAATTCTTTTCACAATATTCTTTAATTATAAAATTAGAAGTTAATTTAAAATTTGATTGTTCTTTTCTGCATCAAAAACATAATCAATAACTTCTCTATGTCTTTTTTCAAATCTAATAGAGCTTCCTGCAGCAGTTGCT
The DNA here is from genome assembly GCA_004213965.1 of Flavobacteriales bacterium. Lineage (GTDB taxonomy): Bacteria > Bacteroidota > Bacteroidia > Flavobacteriales > Flavobacteriaceae. The sequence goes on along the minus strand of SGZI01000012.1, from coordinate 12,785 downwards.
CCATAATATCTTCTAGATGCAATTCTAAAATCCTTAGCTTCTTTTAAGTTCATTAATAAAAATCCATATACTCCCATGTTTTTTGGCTCCTCTTGTGCCCATACTATATCAGATGTGTTAGAATACTTCCTTATAATAGATCTAATAATTTCTTTAGGCAAAGGGAATAGTTGTTCAATCCTAATAATTGCTACATTGTCTCTACCCAATCTTTCCCTTTCTTCTAATAAATCATAATAAAACTTCCCTGCAACAAATACTATAGTTTCAATTATCTTAGGATCTGCATTAGAATTATCAATCACTAGCTGAAATCCTCCTTTTGTGAATTCATCAACTGAAGAAACAGCTTTCGAATGTCTCAATAAACTTTTTGGGGTGAAAACTATTAGGGGTTTTCTATAATTAGTTTTCATTTGCCTCCTTAGCAAATGATACATATTTGCTGGAGTAGTACAATTCGCTACAAACACATTGTCCTTTGCACATAATTGTAAATATCTTTCAACTCTAGCAGAGGAATGTTCAGCGCCTTGGCCTTCATATCCATGTGGAAGTAACATTACAAGCCCATTTTGTGTTTTCCATTTGTCCTCTCCCGAAAATATATATTGATCAATAATAATCTGTGCTCCATTACTAAAGTCTCCAAACTGAGCTTCCCAAATAGTTAATGTATTTGGATTATTCATTGCGTATCCATATTCAAATCCAAGGACTCCATATTCTGAAAGCAAAGAATTATAAATTGAAAACAATCCTTGATTTTCTGAGATATTATTATGTAATATTATTTCCTCTTCGCTTTCCTCAACCTTGATTACAGAGTGTCTATGTGAGAAGGTTCCGCGTTCAACATCTTGTCCAGATATTCTAACATTATATCCTTCTTCTAATAAACTACCATATGCTAAATGCTCTGCCATTGACCAATCTAATTTGTCATTATTAAACATTTCAAGTCTAGAAGAGGTTAACTTTTTAATTTTGTTAATGAATTTTTTTTCCTTTGGTAATGTTGAGATAATTTCTGTAATTTTCTCTAATTTATGCCTAGGATATGTAGTATTAACTGGCATCATCATTTCTTTCTGATTTACTCTAGAAAAAGAATCCCACTCATCCTCCATAAAATCTGATATTTTTGTTTTTTTAACCTTTTTAGAATCCTTAAGTTGGTCTTCAAGCCAGTTTTTATAGGTGATCTCTAAATCCTTTACATATTTTTCATCAACTACCCCCTCACTAATTAATTTTTCAGCATATATTTTTTTGGGATTAGCATGTTTTGCTATAATCTTATATAATTTAGGCTGAGTAAATCTTGGTTCATCTCCTTCATTATGTCCATATTTTCTATAACCAAGTAAATCAATAAAAACATCTCTTTTAAATTCCATTCTAAAATCTAAAGCAAATAAAATGGCATGAACTACAGACTCTACGTCATCAGCGTTGACATGCAATACTGGGGATAAAGTTACTTTTCCAACATCAGTGCAATAAGTGCTTGATCTAGCATCTAAGTAATTTGTAGTAAACCCTATTTGATTATTAACTACAATATGTATTGTTCCGTCTGTCTTGTATCCATCAAGTTTAGACATCTGAACTAATTCATAAACAAGTCCCTGGCCAGCAATAGCTGCATCTCCGTGGACAATGATTGGCAAAACTTTTTCAAAATTTCCTGGAAATTGTGAGTCCTGTTTTGATCTTACAATTCCATTAACTATAGATCCAACCGCTTCTAAATGAGATGGGTTTGGGGCAATATTTAAATTAATTTTTTTTCCTTTAATTGTTTCTCTATTAGTAGTCCATCCTAAATGATATTTAACATCTCCATCAAATATTTTTTCTTCATAATCTTTTCCTTCAAATTCACTAAAAATATTTTTTGCTGATTTTCCAAAAATATTAACTAGAGTACTTAGTCTTCCTCTATGAGCCATTCCCATAACAAACTCCTTGACACCTTTATCAGCTGCTATTTCAATTAAAATATCCAGAGCAGGAATTAATGATTCTCCCCCCTCTAGTGAGAATCTCTTTTGACCGACATATTTTGTATGTAAAAAATTTTCAAATGAAACTGCTTCTACAAGTTTTTCAAGCAATTGCTTTTTTTGATTAGAAGATAATTTTGGATGATTGTTGTTAACATTTAATTTATTTTGAATCCAATTAATTATCTCAGGATTTCTTATATACATATATTCAATTCCTATTGAATCACAGTATATCTCCGTAAGATGCTGAACTATAATATGAAGTGGCTGAGGACCAATACCTAAAATTTCACCTGCATTAAATACTGTATCTAAATCTTCATTAGATAAATCAAAATTTTCTATATCTAAAGAGGGAGCATATGTTCGTCTATCTCTTACAGGATTTGTTTTAGTAAATAAATGACCTCTAGATCTATATCCATCAATCAAGTTTATTACATTAAATTCTTTTTGAACATGATCAGGAATTTGGGATGTAACACCTTCAACAATTTCTCCATCAAAAAGCTTATTACTTCCAAAATCATATCCTTGAAAAAATGCTCTCCAGCTTGGCTCTACTGAATCAGGATCTTTTAAATATTGATCATATAAATCTGCAAAGAATGCAGTATGAGCGGCATTTAGAAAAGAAAAATTATCCATTATAAAAATTCCTATTTTTCAGATTATAAAGTTAATTAATATTAATTAAAAAGAGCAGAAAAACTATATCTTCCTTTTCATTAAAGAATCGCCAAAATTATGAAGAAATTCATGTTTTTCTTTAGGTAGATCAAGTGAATCTAAAATTTTAAATGCAATATCCGTATACTTTTTTATTTCTAGCACAACTTCATTTTCAATATTACAATCATTATATATTTCTTTCACTAAAATTATCTTTTTTTGATTATCCTTGTGAGGGCTATTATATAAAGAAATTAAATTAGATTTTACTTCTTTAGAGACTAATTCAAGTGTTTTTAAATATAAAAATGTTTTCTTTTTCTCAATTATATCTCCACCAATTTTCTTTCCAAAATCATTTTCATTTCCATAACAATCAAGATAATCATCTTGCAATTGAAAAGCGATGCCTAAGTTCTTTCCAAAATCATAAATTTTTTCTTGCTGCTCCAAGCTTGCATCAGCTATAATAGCCCCCATTTTCATTGCTGCTCCAATTAATTCTGCAGTTTTACATGTAATCATTAACAAGTATTCTTCAAGTGATATTTCTTTTCTTGTTTCAAAATCAATGTCTAATTGTTGTCCTTCGCAAACTCTTATTGCTGTTTTACTAAATAGTGATGCCATTGGAACAAAAATGTCAGGCTCATAATTTTCAAATATCTGATATGCTAAAATTAACATTACATCACCAGATAAAATTCCTGTACTGCTATCCCATTTTTTATGTACTGTAATATTACCTCTTCTTAGATCAGCAGAATCCATTATATCGTCATGAACTAAAGAAAAATTATGAAAAACTTCTCCTGCTAAAGCAGCATCTAATGCTTTAGCTGGTGATCCAGAAAAAATATCTGTGCTAACCAAAGTTAATATCGGTCTAATCCTTTTCCCTCCAAGGCTCAATATATAATGAACTGGAGCATATAAGTTTTCTGGGACTGCACTTATAGTGTATTTATCTAAATGTTCTGTAAACATTTTATGATATTCAGAAAGAGAAAGCATACTGTTTTATTATTTGGGTAAATGTATAATAAAATCCTAATTTAAAAAAGGTAATGAAAATTATAAAATATGATAGAGTTATAAATAATATCTTATTAAATTTGCAATTATAAACTAAGCTCATGTATAGGACTCATAATTGTGGAGAAATAAGAAAATCTGATATTGGGAAACAGGTCGTCCTTTCTGGATGGGTTCAAAAATTGCGAGATAAAGGATTTATGATATGGGTAGATCTTAGGGATAGATATGGAATTTCACAATTAATTTTTGATGAGCAAAGAACCAGTAAAGACTTATTAAATCAGGCAAAATCATTAGGTCGAGAATTTGTAATACAAGTGAGCGGGGAGGTAATTGAAAGAGCTTCTAAAAATCAAAATATTGCAACTGGTGATGTTGAAATTTTAGTAAAAGATTTAGAAATTTTAAATAGTTCAACTACTCCTCCCTTTACAATAGAAAACAATACGGATGGGGGTGAAGAACTAAGAATGAAATATAGGTATTTGGATATTAGAAGGGAGCCAATCAAAAACAATTTAATATTAAGACATCAAATAACTCAGCAAGTAAGAAAATATCTTTCAAATAATTCATTTATAGAAGTTGAGACTCCATGCTTAATTAAATCCACTCCAGAAGGTGCAAGAGATTTTATTGTTCCCTCTAGAATTAACGAAGGTGAATTTTATGCCCTGCCGCAATCCCCTCAAACCTTTAAACAATTGCTTATGGTTGCTGGCCTTGACAAATATTTTCAAATTGTAAAATGTTTTCGAGATGAAGATTTAAGAGCTGATCGTCAACCTGAATTCACTCAAATAGACTGTGAAATGGCTTTTGTTGAACAAGATGATATTCTAAAAACATTTGAAGGGCTTATAGTTGATATTTTTAAAAAAATTAAGAATATAGATATTGATCCCTTTCCTAAAATGACATATGACCAAGCAATAGAGAAATATGGAACTGACAAGCCAGATATAAGATTTGGGATGGAATTTGTAGATTTAAACGATGTGTCACAACATAAAGACTTTAATGTATTTAATTCTGCTGAATTAGTTATTGGTATTTCGGTTACCGGAGGTAATTCAATGACAAGAAAAGAAATTGATAAATATATAGAGTGGTTAAAAACTCCTCAGATTGGAGCAATGGGGATGGTATACATAAGGTGTAATGATGATGGGGTCTATAAATCATCTGTAGATAAGTTTTATGATCAGTCTGATCTTAAAAATATTGCTGATAAAACAAATTCAATTAAAGGAGATATAATAATGATATTATCTGGAGATAAAGATGTAGTAAGGGCACAACTTAGTGCGCTTAGACTTGAGATAGCTAAAAATCTAGGACTAAGAAATTCAGAAGAATATGCTCCTTTATGGGTTGTGGATTTCCCATTACTAAGCTGGAATGAAGATGAAAATAAGTTTCATGCAATGCATCATCCATTTACTTCTCCCAAGCCTGATCAGATTGGCTTATTGAAAAAAGATCCTGGATCAGTAAAAGCCAATGCATATGACCTAGTAATAAATGGGAATGAAATAGGTGGGGGTTCAATAAGAATTCATGATAAAAATATTCAACAAGAAATGTTTAATTGTCTTGGTTTTACAAAAGATGAAGCAGAAGAACAATTTGGATTTCTAATGAATGCATTTAAATACGGTGCACCTCCTCATGGAGGCATAGCTTTTGGTCTAGATAGATTAGTCGCGATACTAGGTGGTAGTGAAACCATCCGAGATTTTATTGCATTTCCTAAAAATAATTCGGGGAGAGATGTAATGATTGACTCACCATCAAAAATATCCAAAGAACAGCTTAAAGAACTCAAGCTTAAGCAGAATCTTTAAAATATAGATAATGAAAATATTTATTTATGTAATATTTATTTCATCTATAATTCTGATTTTATCTGGCTATTTAAGTGATGCGTTTAATTCAGAAAAACTTATTGGACTAGGAACAGTTCTACTTTTTTTTATTGGAATTCCCTTGTTTCTCTACTATAGATGGAAAAATAAAAGTTTTAAAGATTTTATATTAAAAAAGGATGATATAAAAAAAGGGAATGAATTATAAAATTACTAAAGCTTATTTAAATAGAAAATTAGTTCATATTTCTTCTAGTAATAAAGAATTTATCCAACATTTTCTTAGATTCATTTTCTAGTATACCGCTATTAACTTTTGTTTTAGGATGAAGCCTGCTTCCCATTATTGTGAATCCTCTTTTTAAATCTTTTGCAGCATAAAATAAATTAGAAATTCTACTCCAATATAATGCTCCAGCGCACATTTGACATGGCTCTAGAGTCACATACATTGTGCAGCCATCAAGATATTTTCCGCCAAGAAAATTCTCAGCAGCAGTTATAGCTAGTATTTCAGCATGAGCTGTAACATCATTTAATGTCTCAGTTAAGTTATGTGCTCTAGCTATTATTTGATTATCTACTACGATAATAGCTCCTATAGGAACCTCTCCTTTTGATAAAGCCAACTGTGCCTCCTCAATAGCCTTTGCCATAAAATAGTTGCTATCGTATTCTAACTTCATTAATATATTGTTCTATAATTATTTTGTTGTGAAAATGCTGATAATCCAAAAAATGTGATTGTAAATAAAAATAAAATTCTAGTATTCATTAGCTGTTATTTTTTTATAAATTAATAATGCTTGGCTATCTGAAAAAGATGCAATATAGTGGCATATTTCTAATATTCGAGAGTATAGTTCTGGTTTGTTTATATCGACTGTATCAGGCAAAAGATTTAGAATTAACTTGTCATAACTATTAGTATTTCCTGCATGTGTATTATTGGCTGCTGTAATATAACTTTCTAATAATACACTTATAAGATTATATCCTGCAATTTCTTTTTCAATTACTTCTTTTGATTCATAAATATTTTCTACACTAATTTTAATGATATCCGAAATCTGAGCTTTATACTTGCTTCGATCCAAAAGGGATGATTCAAAGACTCCTTTTATTATTTCCTCCTCGTTATTCATAAATATTTCTACACTCTCATTTATTAAAGTGTTTATAGATAAAGCTCTTAAATAGCTTATCCTATCAGTAGTGTTACTTAGCTTATGATATTTTTCGGTATTAATTGAATCTCTTACCAAATTAATCAAATATTCTAATGCAAATTCTTCTTCAATTAGTCCAAGGTTTATGCCGTCTTCAAAATCAATTATTGTATAGCAAATATCATCAGCTGCCTCTACCAAATATGCTAACGGATGTCTTGTATAGCTTCCTGTTGAATCTTGCGATAATCCAAGTTCTTGTGCTATTTCAGAAAATACACCTACCTCAGACTGAAAGAACCCATATTTCTTATGAGAAACATTTGTGGTAGGCTTTATTGGTAGAGATTCCTTTGGATATTTTACAAAAGCTCCAAGGGTAGCATAGCTTAATCTAAGACCTCCTTCTCTTCCAATTCTTGACTGGGTAAGAATTTTAAACCCATTTGCATTCCCTTCAAAATCACATAAATCTTGATACTGCTTATTAGTTAAATCCTTAGAAAAATCTTTCCCCTTTCCGGATATAAAAAACTGTCCAATAGATTTTTCTCCAGAATGACCAAATGGAGGGTTTCCAATATCATGTGCTAATGAGGCAGAAGCTACAATTGCTCCAAAATCATTAGCCTGATAGCCATGAGCATTTCTTAACTCAGGATATTTTTCTAAAATTTTTAATCCTACTTTTCTGCCTAAAGACCTTCCTACAACACTAACCTCCAGGCTATGGGTTAGTCTAGTATGCACAAAGTCTTCACTAGATAGAGGGACTACCTGCGTTTTATCCTGCAGACTTCTGAATTCTGAAGAAAAAATTATTCTGTCATAATCTACCTCAAAACCAAGACGAGTTTCATCTTGATCTTTTCTTTCCCTTTTTTTTGTATCACCAAATCTTTTTAATGATAATAATTTTTCCCAATTCATATATACTATAATAACCCCAATAATAATAAAAATGCAATTAATAAAATCATAATTGCAACTAAATTTCTTATAAAATTTAACGTAATTTTTTTCAATGTTATATGTCCTAATAAAGAGCCTAAAACTGCTGAAAAAATTGCAGCAGAACCTAAAGCTAAATAATTTGATATTTCAAAATCCTTGATACTAGTAATATAAACACCTATTCTTGTTAGGTCAACAAAAAATGATATTACAACAGTTGTAGCAACAAACACAGTTTTTTCTAAATTTAATTTTATTAAAAATGCACTTCTAAGAGCCCCTTGATTTCCTGTTAATCCGCCAAAAAAGCCACTTAAAACTCCTCCTAGAGGCAAAATAGATTTACTAAATTTCATCTTATTAAAAAAAGGAATTAAATCAATTAAGGCAAATACTATAAGTATGATGGCAATTATAAACTCCATATAGGTCACCTGAGTTTGCGCATACAATAAATTATGTGTAAAAAAAGTGTTTTCGCTAATATAAAATAATGCATAGGAGCCCAAGAAAGCTGCTAATATTGCAGGAATTCCAAATTTTAATAATACTTCCCTGTTAAAATTTTTGCCAATAATAGAAAGCTTGAAAATATTATTAGAAAAATGCACTATTCCTGTAAGAGAAATTGCAATTTCGGGAGGGAAAAATATTAACATAACTGGAGTCAAAATAGTTCCAAGGCCAAAACCAGAGAAAAATGTTAATAGTGCTGCAAAAAAAGCTACTAAGGATATAATTAAAATCTCCATTTTATTTTTAATTTAGAAACTAATATAATATTCTTTATTATTATAATATTATTTATATCTATCATCATAAAATGAAAAATAAACTATTATTACTATTCCTAACTATTTCAATTTTAAGTTTAAGTGCTCAAAATGATGCAGTGTATGAAAACTGGTCTAGCATAGATGTAGATTACTCTATAAATAAAAATATAGACATATATGCGTCTGGACAATTAAGAATTAAATCGGTGGGAGATACCTATAATAAATCGTTTATTGAAATAGGCTCAAAATTTAAAATAAACAAAAATTTAGAATCGGGTATTGGATATAGAGAGATAGATCAACTAGATGATACTGGCAGTCAACAAAGCCATCAAAAATCTGAGAGATACCATGGCTTTGTTCAAGGAACCGTTGATATAAAAGAATTTCAAGTCAGGTTAAGACTCCAATTTCAAAGAGAAGAAGAAAAGGAGCTTGCAGGATGGGAATTATTCAAAAAAGATTTTATTAGGACAAGAATAGAATTAAAATATGATATTAAGGACTGGAAAGCTGATCCCAGAATAGGTATTGAGTTCTTTACAAAAGACAATTTAAATTTTGATGAAAATTATAAAAAATACAGATTTTCATTTGGTACAAAACTAAAATTAAAAGGACCAAATTCTTTAACAATAAAATATATACTTCAAGAAGAGGTTAGGGTTGATTCGCCGGTATCTCATCACATATTAAGATTAAACTATAATTATTCTATAAAATAAAATAACATTTTCTTAACAAAAGAAGTCTCGGCTTAACCTATTTTTAATACAATCTTAAAGTTTATTTAATTTAAATCCTAAAGTTCTAAGTTTTCTTTGTAGTACTAATTTAATACTATAAAAATGAGAAAATTATTAATGATTTTAATTACAATTTTATTTGTATATGCTTGCAGTGATGATGAGCTACAAATAATTGAACCAATAAACTCTGTAAATTCAGAAGTTATTAATGTAACAGGAATGTTACAAGGAGTAAACAATTGGACATCAAATAATATTTATGTTCTTAACCAAAAAGTTATTGTTGATGCCGGATCGACGTTAAATATCGAAGCTGGAACAATTATAAAAGGAACAGCAGGTCAAGGATCTTTAGCCTCAGCGTTAGTAATTGCTAGAGGTGGCATGATAAATGCAAATGGCACAGAAAATTCGCCAATTATATTTACCTCTGTCTCGGATAACATTGAAATTGGACAAAGTTCAGGAACTAATCTAGGCCCAAATGATCAAGGATTGTGGGGAGGTGTTTTAATTTTAGGAAATGCTCCATGTTCATTTAGTGGAGATGTTTCTGAATTACAAATAGAAGGAATCCCTGCTGATGATACTTTTGGTCTTTACGGCGGCAATAACCCTAATGATAACTCTGGAAGTTTTACATATGTTTCAATTAGACATGGAGGTGCAGTAATTGGAGCTGACAATGAAATTAACGGCCTTACTTTAGGTGGAGTTGGTAATAATACCATAATAAATAATGTAGAGGTTGTTGCTAATTCTGATGATGGAATTGAGTTTTTTGGAGGTACTGTAAATGCAAATAATCTGTTGATATGGGCTTCGGGAGATGATGGAATTGATATAGACCAAGCATATTCAGGAACTATTAGTAATTCTGTTGTAATATTAGGTGATAATTCAGATCATGCTTTAGAAATCGATGGACCAGAAGGTTCTCTATTTGATAGTTTTATTTTAAATAATATTACCCTAATTGGAAATGACATAACAGAAAATGGTGAATATGCAGACTATAGATCAAATGCTATGGGGTCTACAAATAATATATATGCCTATGGCTTCAAATCAAACTCTGATGTAGAAATAGACAATAACGGAGTTGCCATTAATTATAATAGTGGAGATTTATCTTTTGGTGAATGGCAGATTGTTATTCCGTCTGGAGTTGATAATGTTGAAGATATTTTTATTAATAATGCTGAATCAGTAACCATCAGTGGATTTGGTTCCTCAGCAATAGCAATTTCTGAGGGTGCTAACTCAGTGGGTTGTGAAACTTCAGAACTTTCTTGGGCCTATTCAAACTCAAAAGCTGCTTTAGGTTGGTAATAATTTAATAACAAACAAAACTTCTTAAATTAACATAATCAATTATTATTAGAAATAATTTTGTCCGAGTAACATTACTTGGGCATTGTTATTTAATCTAAATAAAACACAATGAAAAACACTTTAACTTTAATATTAATTTTTTATTCAACTATCTTATTTTCTCAATCTGGTAAAATAACAGGGCTCGTTATGGATGGCGAGTATGATGAACCAATGGCATTTGCAAATGTTATTGTTAAAGGTTCAACAATTGGAACTACTACAGATTTTGACGGTAAATACTCGTTAGATTTAGAACCAGGAGAATATACCTTAACATTTTCATTTGTGGGATATCAAAGCATAGAAGTAAGTGAAATTATCATTACAAGTGATAAGGATGAACAAATTGATATTGCTCTATCAACTAACACTTTAGATGAAATTGTAATTACTACAACGGTGAGAAAAAATACTGAGTCTGCAGTTTTAGATATTCAAAAAAAGTCTGCTGTTATGTTAGATGGACTTTCATCTCAAGGAATTAAAAAAGCTGGAGCAAGTAATATTGCCAGTGCTGTAAAATCTGTTCCAGGTGTCTCAGTTCAGGGTGGTAAATATGTATATGTTAGGGGGCTTGGGGATAGGTATACAAAATCTATTTTAAATGGAGTTGATATCCCTGGGCTTGATCCAGACAGAAATACCATTCAAATGGATATATTCCCAACTAATATTTTAGAAAATATAATAGTAATTAAAAGTGCTGCTGCAGAATATCCTGCAGATTTCACTGGTGGAGTTGTTGATATTGTAACCAAAGATTTTCCAACAAAAAAAGAAACTTCCTTTTCTATAGGTTCAGCATATAACCCAGAAATGCATTTTAAGAATGATTTTCTAATTGGTCCACCTGAGGGAACTGACTTTTTAGGTTTTGATAATAATTCGAGAAGTCGTCCAATAAATAGATATCAATACATTCCTGGGGCTTTTGAAAATGATCCCTTACTAACGCAGTTGACATCTTCTTTTAATCCTATTTTACAGGCAGAAAGAAAAACAAGTAAAAATAATTTTAATTTTGGGTTTACAACTGGAAATCAATTTCTTGTTGGAGATAATGACAAATTAGGCTACCAATTTTCTTTATCTTATCGAAATGAAACTTCATTTTACAAAAATAGAATTGATAACAGGTTAACTAAAGATCCAAATAATTCGTCAAATTATAATCTTCTTACAAGTAGACTGAGTACAGGGGATGAAGGGGGAAATAATATAATTCTTAGTGGTCTTGCAGGCTTAGTTTATAAAAGAGAAAACTCAAAATATAAATTAAATCTGCTACATATTCAAAACGGTGAATCTGTTGGTGGTTATTTTAATCAGGAAGCTTCTCAAGCAGGAGCAGGTGGTGGTTTAGAACAATATACTAAAGATGTTATACAATACACACAAAGATCGGTTACTAACCTCTTACTGAATGGTCAACATAATATAGAAAACGGTTGGAATATTAACTGGAAAATATCCCCAACATTGGCAACAGTTTTAGATAAAGATCATAGAACAACAGCGTTTCAAATTACTCAAGAAGGAGATGCAATAATTGCACCTAGTTCATCGGGATATCCACAAAGAGTTTGGAGGGATTTATTTGAATTTAATTTAGCTAACCAAGTAAATTTTTTAAAAAAATATACTTTAAAAGATAATCCTGCAAAATTAAAATTTGGAGGAGGTATTACGTATAAATTTAGAGATTTTGAACTTGATAATTATTTGTTTACTTCAACAGATTTATCGGTTAATAATGGAGAGGCAAATTCGCTACTTATTAATGAAAATATTTGGACAACTACTTCAAATTCTGGAACACATTTAGTTTTTGGAAATAACTATCAACCTGCAAATTCATATGAGGGTGAGCAAAGAATTTATTCTGGATATTTTTCAAATGAATTTGAAATAATTGAAAATTTAAAATCAGTTATCGGTGTTAGAACTGAACTTTTTCAATCTTATTATACTGGTCAAAACCAAAGCGGTAGCCAGGTATTTTACAATGAAAAAATAATAAATAATTTTGATGTTTACCCATCTGCTAATATGATTTTAAGCTTAAACGAAAACTCTAATTTGAGATCATCATATTCTAAAACTACAGCACGCCCGTCGTTTAAAGAAGCTTCAAGGGCTCAAATTTACGACGCAATTTCTGATAGGT
>SGZI01000011.1 GCA_004213965.1 Flavobacteriales bacterium | reverse complement strand
TATGCAGCTATAGATGCAGCTAATGGAGTGATTAGAGAAGTTTCATTATTCGGAAATTTTATAAACTGGGAAAATTTTATATTGGGAGCAACCAAAGTCATTCCACTTGTGGTAGTCTCCTATGTTGTAGGTCTTACAGTTGAATTTATTTTTGCTGTGATTAAAGGCCATGAAGTTGAAGAAGGATATTTAGTTACAGGAATGCTAGTTCCATTAATAGTTCCAGTTGATTTACCATTATGGATGCTGGCAGTTGCGGTAATATTTGGTGTTGTCATTGGAAAAGAGGTGTTTGGTGGTACAGGGATGAATATTTTAAATCCAGCATTGACCATTAGAGCCTTCCTATTCTTTGCTTATCCAACATGGATGAGTGGAGATAAAGTTTGGGTTCATGGGGCTGTTGAAAGAATGGGTACACCTGAAGCAATATCTGGAGAAACAATATTGGGTAGTTATGCACAAAACCAAGAAATTATGTATTCCCTTTATGATATGTTTATTGGTTTCATTCCAGGATCAGTTGGAGAGACCTCTAAAATATTAATAATCTTTGGAGCATTATTTTTAATTTTTACAAAGATTGGTTCATGGAGAATTATGTTAAGTACAATCCTTGGTGCTTTATTTATGGGCTTAATTTTTAATCAGGTTATTGATTTTGGATTGATTACAGAAACTAGCAAATTCTATGGCTTAATGAGTGTGCCTTATTGGGAGCATCTGCTAATAGGAAGTATTTTATTTGGAGCTGTTTTTATGGCGACCGATCCTGTAACAGCAGCGCAAACATTAAAAGGAAAATGGATCTATGGCTTTTTTATAGGTTTTATATCAATTATGATTAGAGTGTTTAATCCAGCATATCCTGAAGGAGTATTTTTAGCAATATTATTAATGAATGTTTTTGCTCCAACTATTGATCATTATGTGGTTGAAGCAAATGTTAAGAATAGACTTAACAGATTAAAAATAAAAAGTAGTTAACAATGGCAATTAATACAGATAAAAACTCATACACAATACTCTTTGCCATAGGTATGGTAATTATTGTAGGGACTTTACTTGCTGCTATCGACTCGTCATTGAAAGAGAAAATTAAGACAAATAAGATTCTTGAAAAGCAACAGAATATTTTATATGCAATAGGTATAAATAATAATGAAGGTAGTAGTGTGAGTTTTGTTTCAACAGATCAGGCACCTTCTTTATTTGAAGAGTATATAGTAAGTCAAATATATATTCAAGGTAATAAAATAGTTGAGGATGATGAGGCGTATTTAATTGAAGTAAAAAAGGAGAAAGCTCTTGCTAAAGATCCAACATATGATAGAAGATTGCCTTTGTTTATTGCTCAGAGGGATAGTGTCAAATATTATGTTGCACCAATTAGAGGTAAGGGATTATGGGATGCCATTTGGGCATACATTGCTATGGATGAAAATATGATGATTCTAGGAGCTTATTTTGATCATAAAGCTGAAACTCCTGGATTAGGAGCAAATATTAATCAAAGATTTTTTATGGATGATTTTATTGGTGAAAAGTTATTAGATCAAAATGAAAATTTTAAAGGTATAAAAGTTTCTAAAACTAATTTAGACCCTAGAAATGAAATAAAAGATGATCATGAAGTAGATGCAATTGCTGGTTCTACTATTACAGGTGATGGTGTGTCGTCAATGATTAAGAGTGATTTGAGATTATATATTCCATATTTTAAAAAATTAAAACAAAACTAAAATGGGACTGTTATCAAAAAGAGATAGTAAATTAATATTAGATCCATTATCAGATAATAATCCGATAACTATACAGGTTTTAGGAATATGTTCAGCTTTAGCTATTACTGCTGAGCTAGAAGCATCTGTGGTAATGTCTGTAGCTGTTTTATTTGTAATGGGTATTGGTAATGTAGTCATTTCTTTAATAAGAAATATTGTCCCATCTAGAATTAAAATTATTGTACAATTAATTGTCATTGCAACTTTGGTAATTATTGTAGACTTGGTATTAAAGGCATATGCTTATGAGTTAAGTAAAACACTTTCTGTCTTTGTTGGACTTATAATAACTAACTGTATTATTATGGGTAGGTTTGAAGCTTTTGCATTGGCTAATGGTTTATGGAGATCATTTCTTGACGGAATAGGTAATGCATTTGGTTATGCTGTAATATTGGTGATTGTAGGATTTTTTAGAGAACTATTAGGAGCAGGAACTCTTTGGGGTTATCCAGTATTTGGAGATGCTATAGATAAAACAGGATTATATGCTTGGGGATATGAGAATAATGGATTTATGTTATTATCACCAATGGCATTAATTGTAGTTGGAATTATTATATGGATACAAAGATCGAAAAGTACTCATTTAATTGAAGATTAAACATGGAACATATAGAATTATTATTTAAATCTATTTTTATTGATAATATGGTATTTGCCACATTCTTAGGGATGTGTTCATATCTAGCAGTATCAAAAAAAGTTACTACTGCTAATGGCCTAGGAGCAGCTGTTATTTTTGTATTAACTATCACAGTTCCTTTAAATTGGCTTTTAGACACATATGTTCTTCAAGATGGAGCAATGAAATGGCTTCATCCAAGTTTTGAAGAATATAATCTTAGTTTTTTATCCTTTATATTATTTATTGCCACTATAGCAACAATGGTTCAATTAGTAGAGGTTGTTGTTGAAAAATTTTCACCAGCCTTATATAATTCACTTGGAATATTTTTGCCTTTGATTGCTGTTAATTGTGCAATTCTTGGTGGTTCATTGTTTATGCAATCAAGAGAAATACCTTCTATTGATTTAGCATTTACTTATGGAATAGGATCTGGAATAGGTTTTTGGCTAGCAATTTTAACTATTGCTGCTATTAGAGAAAAAATAAGATACTCAAATGTGCCACCACCTTTAAGAGGTCTTGGAATCACATTTATTATCACAGGCTTGATGGCTATAGGTTTTATGAGTTTTGGAGGAATGCTAACTGGGGGAGATGAAGCCCCGAAAGCTGCTGTAAAAGAAATAGTTTTAGAATCTGATATTGATCAATTAGTTGAGGATGATCAAGTGATTTTAGATATAAATAAAGAAATTGAATAATATGCTATTAGAAGTTTCTATTTCAAAATCAATATTATTAGTAGTTAGTATATTATTAGTAGTAACATTAATGTTAATACTTGTTTTATTATTTGTTAAGGAAAAGTTATCTCCTTCAGGACCGGTTAAAATTAAAATTAATGGAAAGAAAGAAATTGAGGTAGCTTCTGGTGATAATTTGTTGACAACTCTAAGTGCAAATAAGATATTTTTACCTTCAGCATGTGGAGGTGGGGGTACATGTATTCAATGTGAATGCCATATTAATTCTGGTGGAGGAGAGGCATTGCCAACTGAAACACCTCATTTTACGAGAAAAGAGCTTCAATCTGGAGCAAGACTTGCATGTCAAGTAAAGGTTAAAGAAGATATGGATATTAATATACCTGAAGAAGTTTTTGGTATAAAGAAATGGGAGGCAACTGTTGTTAGAAATTATAATGTTGCATCATTTATTAAAGAATTTGTTGTTAAGATTCCTGAAGACATGGGATATAAGGCAGGCGGGTATATACAAATTGAAATTCCTGATAGTGAAGTAAAATTTGAGGATATGGATATTACTGCGCATCCAGAAGAGCATGACACTCCAGATAAATTCAAAGCTGAGTGGGATAAGTTTAATTTATGGCCATTAGTAATGAAAAATTCTGAAATAGTAGAAAGAGCATATTCAATGGCATCTTATCCAGCTGAAGGACGTGAGATTATGTTAAATGTACGAATAGCTACTCCACCTTGGGATAGAGATAAAAATTCATGGATGGATGTCAATCCAGGTATAGCATCATCATATATCTTTTCAAAGAAACCTGGAGATAAAGTCACGATCTCTGGACCATATGGTGAGTTTTTCATCAATGAATCAGATGCAGAAATGCTTTATATTGGCGGAGGGGCTGGTATGGCTCCAATGAGATCTCATTTGTATGAATTATTTAAAACTTTAAAAACAGGAAGAAAAGTTACTTATTGGTATGGAGGAAGGTCTAGAAGAGAATTATTCTACTTAGACCATTTCTATAAATTAGAGAAGACTTTTCCAAACTTCAAGTTTTATCTAGCACTTTCTGAACCACTAGAAGAAGATAATTGGAAGGTTAAGAAAGATCTTAATTCTGAAGGAGATGGTTTTGTAGGGTTCATTCATAATTGTGTTATTGAGCACTATTTAAATCATCATGAATCTCCTGAAGACATAGAACTGTATTTCTGTGGACCTCCACTAATGAATCAGGCTGTAATGAAAATGGGGTTAGATTTTGGTATTCCAGATGAGAATATCAGGTTTGATGATTTTGGAGGTTAGTCTAAGCATAAAAGTTTATGACTAGAATTAATATTATATCTCCTTCAGAACTAACAGATCAACATTTAATTGCTGAATATAGAGAGATTTTTATGGTTGCAGGCTCTCTTAAACGTACTTTAATTAGTAAAAATGGCTATCTTCAATCAAAGGTTCCAAAAGAATACACCTTAAATAGCGGACATGTTTATTTTTTTTATAATAAAGGAAAATATTTAAATAAAAGATATAACTTGATTATTAAGGAAATGAAATTAAGAGGCTTTAATCCAGATATGGGAAGAAAATTTCCTAAAGATATATTTATAAATAATAATTTATATAATGATTGGTCTCCTAACCAAAATGATATAAAAATTATTAGACAACGGATATCAGAAAAAATAGCATTAAAACCCAACTGGTATAGGAAAACTATAAGTAAATGAATAGAACCTTTATTTTTCTTTTATGCATATTTTCTTGTAATCAAAACAATAAAATAACTCTTCAGGGATTAGAATTTGGAACTTCATATTCTGTTCAGTATTTCTCAGAAAATCAAACAAATTTTTCTAATGAAATAGATAGCATATTTGGTTTAATAAATAATTCTATGTCAACATATATTGATAATTCAACTATATCTAGGATTAATAGTAATGAATCTATTGAACTTGATAATCATTTTATCAATGTATTTAATACTTCAAAAAAAATATTCAATAAAACAAATGGAAAATTTGATCCATCAGTGGGGGTATTGGTAAATTTTTGGGGTTTTGGCCCAAATTATATTAAAAAACCAATTGACTCACTAGAGCTTATTAGCTTAAAAAAACTTGTTGGATTTGATATGTTTGAAATTGATAATTCTAATCATATTATAAGACCAAAAAATTCATTTTTAGATTTTAATGCCATTGCAAAAGGATATTCAGTAGATCTAATATCGGTTTTTCTGGAAAATAATAACATTAACAATTATCTTGTCGAAATTGGTGGTGAGATCAGGGTTAAAGGAATTAATTTATCAAAAAATGATCCTTGGATAGTAGGAATTGATGCTCCAAAATATGATATCACTCGGGAGATATTCAATACTACTGAATTAAAAAATTCAGCAATGGCTACTTCAGGTGTATATAGAAAATATAAAGTTGATTCCAAAGGAAATAGATACGCTCATATACTAGATCCTATTTCTGGATACCCAACAAAAACAAACATATTGAGTGTTTCAGTTATTTCAGATAATTGTATTGAATCAGATGCATATGCTACAGCATTACATGCAATGAGTTTAACAGAAATTGATATTTTTCTTACAATAAATACCGATTTAGATGCTTATATAATTTATGAAAATGAAAAAAATGAAATTGTAGATAAATCTTATAATAATTTCACTACTTCTTACAAACCGGAATAATTTCAGTTGAACTTAAGCAATACTTTTTAATCTCATCTTTAGTAAGATTATCTGAATATTTTACCTGTTCTACACTAAAACCAACTGATCTAAGCCTATCATAATAGTCCGTTCCATAAATTCTGACGTGATCGTATTGTCCAAATACTTTATTTCTTTCTTTTGGATTTTTTATTGAACTATCTTCAAATGTTTTATCTCTATTTATATCTATAGGGATTTGAAAAATACCGATTCCACCTTTTTTTAGAACCCTATACAATTCACTCATTGCTTTAATGTCGTCATCAATATGCTCAAGTACATGATTACATAGAATAAAATCATACATATTATCTTCAAGAGGAAGATTACATATATCAGCTTTTATTTTGGCTAAAGGTGAGTTTAAATCAATTGTGTCATATGATATATTACTAGATTTTTTAAATATTCTATGAAAAGCAGGCTCAGGAGCAAAGTGTAATAATTTAATTTTTCTAGTAAATATTTCTGTTTCATTTTTCAAATAGAGCCATAACATTCTATGTCTTTCTAATGAATATGTTGAAGGAGATAATGCGTTTTTTCTAACCTTATTATATCCGTAGGGAATAAACTTTCTAAAACTTTTACCATCAATTGGATCAGTGTATTGGTTCCCTTTTAAATATAACCTAATGAGTGGTTGCACAAGAATGCTAATTCTAGTTAATAGAGTTCTAGGGATATAGTTTAATATAAGTCTAATTATTGATTTCATCGTTTAAAAAAAATTATGAAATTCTTTTTCTTCATCAGATTCAATCCCTAGCGCTTCATAAATAAATTTAAAAGTAGATAGTATTTCCGGTTTGCCGTCTATAATTGCAATATTGTGTTCATAATGTGCACTAGGTTTATTATCCTGGGTAGTAATTGTCCATCCATCTTTATGATGAAATATTTTATGAGTGCCCTGATTAATCATTGGTTCAATTGCTACAACCATTCCATCTTTAAATTTTTTTCCAATACCTTTTCTCCCATAGTTTGGCATTTCAGGTTTTTCATGCATCTCCCTACCAACACCATGACCAACTAACTCCCTTACTACACCATATCCATTTTTTTCACAATGATTTTGAATTGCAAAACCAACATCACCAACTCTATTGCCTTTTTTAAATTCTCTTATTCCTATATATAGTGATTCTTTTGTTATATCAAGTAACCTTCTAGTTTCTTTATCTACTTCTCCTATCATAAACGTATAAGCATGATCGCCATAAAAACCATTTTTTAAAACACCACAATCTATTGAGACAATATCTCCATTTCTTAATGGTTTGTCATTTGGAATTCCATGTACTACTTGCGAGTTTGGACTTACACATAACGTATTAGGAAACCCATAAAGACCTAAAAAACCAGGAACAGCATTATTAGATCTAATAAATTCTTCAGCAATATTATCTAATTCTAATGTAGTTATTCCTTCTCTTATTTCTTTAGCAATTAATCCAAGAGTCTTTGATACAAGAAGAGCACTTTCCCTTATTTTTTTTATTTCTTCTATTTCTTTAATTATTCCCATAAAAATTAATTCAAAAGAGATTTTTCTGTCATTTCTTTAGGAATTTCAATCCCTATTAACTCCAAAATCGTTGGAGCAATATTTGCAAGAATTCCGTTATTTATATGATTTAAATCTTTGTCTATTAAAATTATTGGAACTAAATTCTTGGTATGTGCAGTATTTGGAGTACCATCAGAGTTTATCATTATTTCACAATTTCCGTGATCTGCTATTAATAAAACAGTATAGTCGTTATTTATAGAATTATTTACAATTTCTTTCACACATTTATCAATAGCTTCACATGCTTTTATTGCTGCGCTCATAACTCCTGTATGTCCAACCATATCACCATTAGCAAGATTTAAGCAGATGAAATCATGTGATTGATTTCTGATTTCTTTAACTAATGTTTCTGTAACTAAAAATGCACTCATTTCAGGTTTTAAATCATATGTAGCAACTTTAGGAGAGTCTTTAAGTATTCTTTTTTCACCAATAAATGGTTTTTCTCTACCCCCTGAAAAGAAAAATGTAACATGAGGGTATTTTTCAGTTTCAGATATTCTAAGTTGTTTCTTATTATTATTTTCTAATACTTCTCCTAATGTGTTTTTAATATTTTCATTTTCATATATAACTTTAATATTTGAAAAGGAAGTATCATAATTAGTCATTGTTACAAAATATAGATTCAAGTCAATGGTTTTAAATTCAGAAAAAGATTTTTGACTCAATGCTTGGGTAATTTGTCTTCCTCGATCTGTTCTAAAATTAAAAAAGATAACTACATCTTCTTTTTTTATCATTCCAACAGGCTCTAAGGATTCATTAACTTTAATTATAGGTTTTAAAAATTCATCCGTGCAATTATTAGAATAATTTAAATGTATTTCTTTAGTAATATTTTTTGTTTTAACTCCTTGACCATTAATTATAGCATCATATGCTAATTTTGTTCTTTCCCATCGATTATCTCTATCCATTGCATAGTATCTTCCAGTTACAGAAGCTAAATGTGTTTTTTTATCATTGATAAAATTTTCAAGTTTTTTAATGTCATTATAACTAGATTTTGGATCTACATCTCTTCCATCTGTAAATGCATGTACATATGATTTTAAATTATGTTTTGATGCTAATTTTATTAACTCATATAAATGATTTGTATGTGAATGTACACCTCCATCACTAACTAGACCTATAAAATGAACTGTCTTATTATTTTCTTTAGCATATTTAAATGAATCAAGTATGATTGTATTTTTTTCAAACTCCTTATTTTTAATTGATTTGTTGATTTTATCAAGTTCTTGAGGAACAATTCTACCTGCACCAAGATTTAAATGACCAACTTCACTGTTTCCCATTTGACCATCTGGCAGGCCAACACTAATCCCATCGGTTTTTAAATTACCATTTGGGTATTTTTTATATAAGTTGTCAATAAATGGTGTATTTGCCCTATCAATAGCAGAAATATTGGGGTCATTTGATTTACCCCATCCATCTAAAATCATTAGAATAACCTTTTTATCCATAGAACTCTAAAATAAGTTCAAAGATAAAATAAATCCCACCTAATTGAGAAGTTTATTTAAATTAAACTTAGGTTCTATTTCAAATGAATCCTGATCTTTTTTAAAAATTCTTGCTGTCTTTGATCCTCTTAAAATTATATTATTTTCATCTACTTCAAGATAACTTCCCTCTCTAAGACCTATTACTATTTGATTGTTAAACTGATGAAATTCTTTTATTCTTGTTTCTCTACTTTCTCCCATATGTGTACTATCCTTAATAGGATCTAAATAATGAGGATTAATATTAAATGGCACTAGGTTTAGGCTATTAAAGGTAGAGGGATGTATAATAGGCATATCATTAGTTGTTCCAATAGTTATTCCACAGACATTAGAACCTGCACTAGTCCCTAAGAATGGTGTGCCAGAATTTACTTTTTTAGTGATTTCTTCAGATATGTTATATTTCAGAATTTTATCTAGAAGTAAAAACGAATTTCCACCACCAATAAAAATACCATCACATAAATTAATAGCTTCAGTTGGATTATCATAATTATCAATTTCTACAATACTTAAATTTATTTTATTGAATGTATCTGACACAAGCCGTGTATAGGCTTTATGAGAAATACCATTAGGTCTTGCATAAGGAATAAATAATATATTCTTAGAATTATGGAAAAGGCTTTCAATTACTGGAAATAAATACTCTAAGTAATTACTTCCAAAAATGGTAGAAGTACTTGCCAAAATCATTTTTTTCATAAAAAAATCCAACTAAGTTTAGTACAAATAAACTTACTCATTATATTTGTATAATGCTATTAAACAATTTTATTTTATTTATTAGTGGAGCAGAGATAGGTATTATAATATTTATTGCTGTCCTTGTTATGGGTACAGATAAAATACCAGATTTTGCAAGATCTTTAGGTAAGGGAATTAATGAAATTAAACATGCTACTAATGAAATAAAGAGTGAGATCAAAAAATCTTCTTCAGAAATAGATGGGAAAACCTCTGATATCAAAAATGAAATTGATAAAGTAAAAGATGATATAGAAAATATTTCATCTTCAATAAAGAGAGATCTATAGTTTTATTTTTTTCTACTTATACTTATTCCATCTCTAATGGGAAGCATAATGGTTTCCATATCCGATCTTTGATTTAGTATTTTATTGAAATTATCTATTTCTTTTGTGCTTAAATCATCCTCCTCTATAGGCAATGTTACTTTTTCACTCCATAGTACATTATCAGTAATTATAACTCCATTGGTGTTTAGTTTGTTTACTAATATTTCTAAATATTTTACATAATTTTCCTTATCTGCATCTAAAAAAATTAAATCAAATTCTATGTTTATACTTTCAATTAATTCCAATGCATTTCCGAGATGCTGAAAAATTCTATTTCCATAGGTGGATCTATTGAAATATTTTCTTTGAAAATCAAATAATTCTTCATTTATATCTATTGTATGTATTTCCCCATCATTTTTCATTCCTTCAGCTAGACACAGTGTGGAATAACCTGTATATGTTCCAATTTCAAGAATATACTTTGGTTGTATCAATTTTGAAACCATACTTAATATTCTTCCTTGATAACTACTGCTAAGCATTCTTGGATATAGGATTTTTAATTTAGTTTCTCTTGAAAGCTCTTTAAGTAGATCAGATTCCTTATTAGAGTGAGTTCTTATATAATCATTTAATTTTTCACTTATAAAATTCATTTAGATATATTATTTATTTTTTATTAAGTGATTAAATTGATTGCTAAACTTTTCAAATCTTGGATTGGATACTTTTATTATATAGATATTGTTCTTATTATTCTTTTTAAAATCTTGATGATAATCTTCTCCAATCCAAAACTTTTGAAAGGGATATAGTTCAGCAGCTACCTTCAAGGAGAATTCTTTTTTTAGATATAAAATTTTATTTTTTGCAATTATCATCTCTTGTTCATTTTGGAAAAATATAATTGATCTATATTGAGATCCACTATCTGGACCTTGACCATTAATTTGTTCAATATTTTGAGACCCAAAATAAACATCAACTAAATCACTAAAATTAATAATCTTTGGATTGTAAATTACTTCTATTGTCTCAGCATGTCCAGTTGTCTCAGTATTTACAAGTTTATAAGTTGGGTTCTCTGTAAAACCTCCAGAATATCCGCTATTGACTTCTATTACACCTTTTAGGCTTTCATATATTGCTTCAACACACCAAAAACATCCACTTGCAAAATATGCTTTGTGAATTTCAGCAGCATTAACTTCAACAGGTTCAAGATTTTTAATATGATTGAGTTGTTCAATATAGTTTTGTGCACTACTATAATTATAATAGAGAAAAAGAATTAAACATAATTTAATTGGAAGTGATTTCATTCTATAAAAAAAGCTCCTAAATATAGAAGCTTTTTTTTTATTTTAATAGTTTAGAAGATGTTTTTACATTTTAGAAAATAACTTCTCCATTTTATTTTTTTGTTCAGCTGCAAGAACTTCATCAACTAAAATTCTTCCACTGTGTTCATCAGTTATAATTTTTTTTCTTGAAGCAATTTCCATTTGAATCTGTGGAGGGATAGTAAAGAATGATCCGCCAGCTGCACCTCTTTCAATTGGTACTATTGCAAGTCCATTTTTCACACTTGCTCTAATTCTAGTATATGCAAAAACTAATCTATCTTCAATACGTTTCTTATAATCATCCGATTTTTTTAGTAAGACTGTTTCTTCTTTTTCAGTTTCCTTTAGTATTTTATCTAATTCACTTTTTTTATGCTTCAGATGTTTGTTTTTTTCTGAAGTAATTGATTTTATTTCATCAATAGATTCATTTTTTTGTTCAATTTGAACCTTATATTCGTTAATATTTTTTTCAGCTAATTGAATTTCAAGCTGCTGAAATTCAGTTTCTTTTGTAAGTGAATCAAATTCTCTGTTGTTTCTTACATTTTTCTGTTGCTCAGTATATTTTTTTATTAATGTTTTTGCTTCAGCAATTAGATTCTTTTTAATTGATATTTGGGCATTAATTTCTTCAAGACCTTGTTCAAATTTTTCAATTCTCATTTTTAAGCCTTCAATTTCATCTTCTAAATCCCTAACTTCCAATGGAAGCTCACCTCTAATATCTCTAATCTTGTCTATTCTAGAATCAATTAATTGTACATTATAAAGAGATCTTAACTTGTCTTCTACTGTTATTTCTTTCTTTTTAGCCATTTAATTATACATTATTGGATTAGTATTTGTTTTTGATAAAACGATCGCAAAATTAGGGATTTTTTTCTTAAGTATATCATACATTAATTTTTTTGTGTATTGTTCACTTTCGTAATGTCCAATATCAACTAAAAGAATCTTATTTTCTGCTCTAAAATAATCGTGATATTTCAAATCTGATGTTACAAATGCATCTGCACCGCTACTAATTGCATTTTCAATAGCAAAACTTCCTGATCCACCTAATATAGCTATAGTATTTATTTTATTGCCTAATTTTCTTGAGTGTTTAATTGATTTAGATTTCATTTTAGTTTTTAAAAAACTTAGAAACTTATTTTCAGTCATTGGTTTGTTTAACTCACCTATCATACCCATTCCTATATTTTGATTAAAATTATCTAGGGTAATAATTTCATATGCAATTTCTTCATAAGGATGGTTCTGTTTTAATGCACTAATTATTTTTTTCTCAAGATGTTTTAGAAATGTTATATTAACACATACTTCTTCTGTTTCAGTATAATGAAGTTTATTTCCAATTTTTGGATTTGAATTTTTATTTCCTTTAAATGATCCTATTCCTCTATAAGAAAAACTACAATTATCATATTTACCTAATGAACCTCCTCCAATTTTAAATATTTCTGATTTTAATTTAGCTACATTTTTAGATGGGATATATGTTGTTAGCTTTTTTATAGTTTCTTTTTTTGGTATTAAAATTCTATAATTTTTAATCTCCAATTTTTGACATATTGTATTATTAACCCCATTTATTGAATTATCGAGTGAAGTATGCAGAGCTACTATTGATATATTGTTTTTAATTGCTTTGTGTATTACTCTTTCAACATATGTTTTTGTGGTTATGCTTTTTATTTCATTGAAAATAATTGGGTGAAAGCTTACAATAAGATTGCATTTTGATTTTATTGCCTCTTCAACTACTGATTCAGTGGAGTCAAGAGTAACTAATATACCTTTTACTTTTTGATTATACTCTCCTATTATTAGGCCTACATTATCAAATTCTTCAGCATAGCATAAAGGGGCAAATTCATCTAAATAGTCTATTACATCTTTGACAATCATATATTTTTATTTTTTTCAAAGATAAATAATTACTTTAGTTGCTATGAAATTGATAAAAAAAATTTTGTTTTGGAAATTAAGTATCCAATTTTCGTTGGTTACATCAATAAGGAATTTTATATATAACATTGGAGTAATAAAATCACGCCAATTTAATCTTCCAATAATTTCTGTTGGGAATCTAGTTTTAGGAGGTTCAGGAAAGACTCCAACAATTGAATATTTAATAAGATTGTTATCTAAAAATTACAAAATTGCTGTATTAAGTAGGGGGTATGGTCGAAAATCAAAAGGGTTCATTATAGCTGATTCTAACTCAGATACTAATTTAATAGGAGATGAGCCAATGCAGTATTATAGAAAATTTAAAAACATTATTGTATCAGTAGATTCTAATAGAGTAAGAGGAGTCAATAAGTTAATTAAATTAAATTCAAAACCTGAAATCATTTTATTAGATGATGCTTACCAGCATAGGAGAGTAAAACCTGGAATGTCAATATTATTAACAAAGTTTAATGATTTATATTCAGATGACAATATTTTTCCTTTAGGCAATTTGAGAGAGTCAAAAAGTAATGCAAACAGGGCTGATATTATAATTGTAACAAAATGTGATAAGAACATAAGTAAAGATCAAAAAAGGCATATAATTCAAAAACTTAATATTGGTGATAATCAAAAAATTTATTTTAGTTCTATCAAGTATTCTAAAATGTTATATGATAAAGAAAGCTCAAAACTATTAAGTGAATTTAAAAATATAAAATTTACTCTTGTTACAGGAATTGCAAATAGCTCTCATATGGTTAATTATTTAAAAGATAATGGCTTTAATTTCAACCATTTGTCATTTAAGGATCACCATAATTATTCAGATTCAGATATAAGTAATATAAATAATAATGAGATAGTTATTACCACTGAAAAGGACTATGTTAAGCTATATTCAAGAGTTACAACTAAATTATTCTATTTACCTATAGAATTTCTTATTCATAATGAAGGAGAATTTAATAATCAGATATTAAATTCTATTTAAGAATAAATTCTTATTAATTAATATGTTTTTGTGCTCTGTATGATGATCTGACTAAAGCACTACTTTCAACATGCCTAAAACCCATTTTCAATCCAATTTCTTTATATGATTCAAACTCTTCAGGAGTAATAAATCGTTGAACCTGAAGATGTTTTTTGCTTGGTTGAAGATATTGTCCAATAGTTATTACATCAACCTTTGCTTCATTTAACTCATTCATTGTCTCAATTACTTCTTCTTTGAATTCTCCAAGGCCAAGCATTATACCAGATTTTGTTCTTCTTTGACCAGCATCTTTTAAATATTTTAAAACTTCTAAACTTCGATCATATTTAGCTTGAATTCTAACTTGTTTTGTCAATCTTCTTACAGTTTCTATGTTATGTGAAATTACTTCAGGCTCTATATTAACAAGCCTGTCAATATGCTCATGTATTCCCTGAAAGTCAGGAATTAATGCTTCAATTGTGATTCCAGGGTTATATTCCCTAACTTTTTTAATTGTTTCAACCCATAATTTACTACCCATATCATCTTTTAGATCATCTCTATCAACACTAGTTAATACAGCGTGCTTAATTTTCATAATCTGGATTGATTTAGCAACTTTTTCAGGCTCTTCCCAATCTACTGGATCAGGTCTACCCGTTTTAACTCCACAAAATTTACATGAACGAGTACAAATATTCCCCAATATCATAAATGTAGCGGTTCCTTCTCCCCAACATTCACCCATATTTGGGCAACTTCCTGACGTACATATTGTATGTAAATTATACTTGTCTACTAAATTTCTTAATTGGGTATATTTATCTCCTATGGGTAGTTTTACTCTAAGCCATTTAGGCTTAGGCTGATGCTTAACTTTTTTCTTTGAAAGATCTACTTTATGCCAAGTGGAATTTTCTTTAATTTCAGTCGAATTGCCTGGTATTTTATCTTGCTCTATCATCAACAATGTAAAGATATAAACTATAAATTGAAATTAGACCCCTTTTAGTAAAAACCATATACTAAAGCCTATAAGAAATACGATTCCGAGAATACTTATGACATGTAATAATATTGAAGGCCTGTATTGTTCTGGAGTATTTTTACTACTTATCAAAACATAATTTATAATAGCATAAAAGGGAGCTGTTAAAAATGAAAGAATTGTAGCAATTTTAATTAATAGCCCCATTTTAGAAGAAAAGACAAAAAATATAAAAATGGTGCCAATAGATAATATAGCAAGCCATATTAAGTATCCATGTTTAAAATTATTATTTAGTAATAGTTTTGTTGTTTTATCCATAGATCTTGGAGACGCATCAAGAGTAGTAATTGTAGTACTTAACATAGTTGTAAATGCAGCTATTCCAATAATATAATATGACCAATCACCTAGGCTTGATGTATACATTTCAATTAGTTGATTAGAGAATGAGCTTGCAGAGGTGCTAAATGAATCTTCCCCTCCAAACATAACTAAATAACCTAAAGACATAAAAGCAATACCTAAAATTATAGTTCCTATATAACCTAAATTAAAATCAAAGAGTGAAGATTTATAATTAAAATCTTTATTAGACTTCTGTTTTTCTAATGACCATAATGAATGCCAAACAGAAATATCCATTGGGGCTGGCATCCAACCCATAAATGCAATAAGAAAAGCTATTTCAGTTGAAATTTCTGGTAAAATTTGAGAGAAAACAATTTGTTCAGTATTATTATTAAATGCAATTAGAGTTGCTATAATTGTACTGATTGCTAAAAGAATAATTACATATTTAATTAGTTTATCAAGAACTTTGTATTTTCCAAAGAATAATATTACTGAACAGATTGCAATAATAATTATTGTCCATACTTCAGTAGTAAAAAGGCCATTGGTTAGTGATGAAGCTAACCCTGCTGTAACTATTGTCACAGCAGTTTGAATGGTAAACATAGTGGCTAGGGTTATTATTGCATAAGTAATTAGAATACCTCTTCCTAATTTGTTATATCCATCCAGAAGACTTTCTCCAGTTGCAGTTGCATACCTAGGTCCATATTGAAAAAAAGGATATTTAAATAGATTTACAAGGATTAGTGCCCAAAGTAATCCCATTCCAAATTCTGCACCCGCTCTAGTTGATTGAACAAGATGTGAAACTCCAATAGCAGCTCCAGCAAATAATAAACCTGGTCCTAATTTTTTTAGAAGATTATTAATTTTTTCCATTACAATCTTCGAATTGATCTGGAGTTTTTCCACAGAACCCACATGGTTCATTAGACTTGTTTAATAATGGATTTTGACTAGCACAAGTTCCAGCAAATTCTCCATCTTTTTTTGCCCATAGTTTAATTGAAATTCCTAGAACACAAAATCCTAAAACAATTATAGTAATAAGGGCTAATTTCATATAGCAAAGATAGATTTTTTATATAATATTTACTTCAGCCTCCAGGTCTATGTTAAAAATTAATTTAACAGCTTTTTGAATGCTAATGGACAGGTTTAATATATCACTTCCTCTAGCAGATTTGTAGTTAACTAAAACTAATGCTTGATCTTTGTGCACTCCATAATCGCCATAGGTTTTAGCTTTAAAACCTGCTTTTTCTATTAACCATGCTGCAGGTATTTTGTAGTTATTCTTATCAACAGTATAGAATGGGATACTCTTAAAATTAGATTTTAGTTCTTCAATTTTATTTTTAGAAACAATAGGGTTTTTAAAGAAACTCCCACTATTTCCTATTTTTTTAGGGTCTGGCAATTTTTCTTTTCTAATATTAATAACAGCATTTGAGATATCATATATAGTTGGTTGTTTTATGTTTAAGTTACTAAGCTCTTCCTGAATTCCTTTATAACTTGTATTTAAATTATGTTCCTTGTGGGTTAATTTTAGTTTAATACTAATTATTATATAACCATTATTTTTTTTAAAAAATGAAGTTCTATATCCAAATTCACAAGCTTTTTTATCAAATGTTTTTATTTCTCTAGTTTCTTTATTAATTACATCACATGAAATAAATACATCTTTTAATTCAACCCCATACGCTCCAATATTTTGAATTGGTGCTGCACCAACACTTCCTGGAATTAGAGATAAATTCTCAATGCCTCCTAGACCTTTTTTTAAACACCATAACACAAGTGAATGCCAATTTTCACCAGCATATGCTACTACTTCAGTAACATTATTTGATTTGACCTCCTGGTGTATTCCATTAATATTTATATGAATTACTAATCCCTTGATGTCCTTAGTAATTAACAGATTACTTCCCCCACCAAGAATATATTTTTCTTTGTATTCTTTTAAATTTAATGCCTTAGTTAGATCTTCTAGACTTTCCACAGAAACATAATTATCTGCTATAGCATTAATATTAAAACTATTGAATTTTTTAAGGGAAAAGTTTGTTAGGATTTTCATTAATTCCTGTATTGAATTAATGCTTCCTTTATAATATTTGTAGCAGAAATTAAGTCTTTCTCATTAAGCACGTAGGCAATTCTTATTTGATTTTTACCAGTATCTATTGAAGAGTAAAAGCCTTCAGCTGGTGCAACCATAACAGTTTCATTATTAAGTGAGAAATTTTTAAGAAGCCAACTTGCAAAATTATTAGCATCATCTACTGGAAGTTCAACAATACAATAAAAAGCTCCTTTAGGAACAGACACTTTGATTCCTGGGATTTCTCTCAGTTTTTTAATTAGAACATCTCTTCTTTTTTTATACTCTTTAATTACATCGTCAAAATATTTTTCGGGAGTTTCTAGTGCTGCTAAACTCGCAATTTGGGCAAAAGTAGGAGGAGATAGTCTTGCTTGAGCAAATTTTAAGACTGTTTTAATTAGTTCTTTATTTTTTGAGACAACACACCCTATTCTAGCACCACACATACTATATCTTTTTGAAACAGAATCAATCATTATTGCATTTTGATCGATTGATTCTTCTTCCATTATTGAATAGTGTTTATAGCCGTCATACGTGAATTCTCTATAAACTTCATCTGCAATAAGAAATAAATCATATTCTCTAACAATTTCAACTAATTTTTTAATTTCTTCTTTAGAATACAAATATCCTGTTGGATTATTTGGATTACAAATAAGTATTGCTTTAGTTTTTGGTGTTATTAATTTTTTGAACTCACTAATTTTTGGTAATGAAAAATTATCTTCAATTGATGAAGTGATTGGTAAAATTTTAATCCCATTTGCAACTGAAAACCCATTATAATTAGCATAGAATGGTTCCGGGATAATTATTTCATCTCCAGGATCCATAATACTGCCCAATGTGAAGAATAATGCTTCACTTGCACCACTAGTAACAATTATATCATTTTGTTTTACTGATATATTTTTTTTTGAATAATACTGCGCTAATTTACTTCTGTAATTGTCTGAGCCTTCAGATCTGCTATAAGCTAGTATTTTAATATCTGAATTTTTGACTGCATCAATAGCTTGGGTAGGTGTTTCTATATCAGGTTGGCCAATATTTAACTTAAATACTTTAATGCCTCTTTTTTTAGCATCTTCTGCATATGGCACCAATTTTCTAATTGGAGATTCAGGCATTGATTTTCCTTTTATAGAAATATTTGGCATTTAAATAATTTTATACTAGTTATTAATTTGAAAAAAAGTATTAATATCCTTCTTCAAGCAGACTTTTAGATTTTTTTTCTAAGCCATTCTCGCTAGCTTTGTTAGTCACTTTTCCTGAAATTTTTAATATTACTGTAGGTGTTTCGGCATTAGAGCTAACCATTATAGATTTTCTTATAAATCCAACTCGATTTGTATCATATTTTACCTGTATTTTTTCAGTTTCACCAGGAAGAATAGGTTTATTAGGCTTCTTTGGAATTGTGCAACCACATGTGGATTTTACGTTTGTAATTATTAATGGTGAGTCACCATCATTAGTAAATATGAAATCTCTAACTCCGTTTGAGCCTTTTTCAATTATTCCATAATCTATTTCTGTTGTTACAAAATTAATTATAGCAGTTTTATCTTGAGAAAATAAATTAAAATTAAGAGCTATAACACAAACAATAAATAATATTTTTTTCATTATGTTTAGTTAAAAAATTAGGCAGATAAATATAATTATAATTACTCAGATAAAGAAATATGAGTATTTTTGTATTCAATCTTAAACAGATCTAATGAGTATCAGTTCGAACTATAATTTTAATGATATTGAAGATAAGTGGTATTCATATTGGATTAAGAATAAATATTTTCATTCCAAACCTGATGATCGAGAACCATATACTATAGTAATTCCCCCGCCTAATATTACTGGAATTCTACATATGGGACATATGCTAAACAATACAATTCAAGATATTTTAATAAGAAGAGCTAGGTTATTAAATAAAAATGCTTGTTGGATCCCTGGGACGGATCATGCATCTATTGCCACTGAAGCAAAAGTAGTGGAGAGTTTAAATGAGAAAGGTATAGAAAAAAACAAAATATCTCGTGAAGAGTTTATAAAACATGCATGGGATTGGAAGGAGAAGTATGGTGGAATTATTTTAGAACAATTAAAAAAAATTGGATGCTCATGTGATTGGGATAGGACAAAGTTTACCCTTGATGAAAACATGAATAAATCAGTAATTAATGTTTTTATGGATCTTTATAATAAGGGACTTATTTACCGTGGATATAGAATGGTAAACTGGGATCCTAAAGCAAAAACTACCCTTTCAGATGAAGAAGTAAATTATGTAGAAAAAAAGGATTTCCTTTATTATGTTAAGTATAAAATTGAGGGTGAAAAGGATTATTTAACTATTGCAACAACTAGACCTGAAACAATTTTGGGAGATTCAGCTATATGTGTAAACCCTAATGATAATAGATATAAAAACTTAAAAGGAAAAAATGCAATAGTGCCTATAGCTGAAAGAAAAGTTCCAATTATTTTTGATGATTATGTTGATATTGAATATGGAACAGGGTGTTTGAAAGTAACTCCAGCTCATGATATTAACGACAAATCTATTGGGGATAGGCATGACCTGCAATTTATAGACATATTTAATGAGGATGCTACATTAAATGATTATGGACTTCACCACAAAGGTAAAGATCGATTTAAAGCAAGAAAAGACATTATAATTGAGCTTGATAAATTAGGTGTCTTAGATAAGAAGGAAGAAATTATTCATAATGTTGGAATAAGTGAAAGGACAAATGAGATTATAGAACCAAAATTTAGCCATCAATGGTTTTTAAAAATGGATGATTTAGTTAAACCTGCAATAAACTCCGTTTTAGTTGATAATGAAATTAAACTGTATCCAAATAAATTTGATAAAACTTTTAGAAATTGGATGGAGAACATCAGAGATTGGAATATATCAAGACAGCTTTATTGGGGGCATCAGATTCCTGCCTATTTTTATGGAAATGAAAAAAATGATTTTGTAGTTGCTAAAGACATTGATGAAGCTATTGATTTAGCTAAAGAAAAATCAGGTAATAAAAATTTAACAAAAGACAATTTAAGACAAGAAGAAGATGTCTTAGACACTTGGTTTTCTTCATGGTTATGGCCTATTAGTGTTTTCGATGGAATAAATAATCCAGAAAATGAAGATTTTAAATATTATTATCCAACTTCAGATTTAGTTACAGGGCCAGACATACTTTTCTTTTGGGTTTCTCGTATGATTATGGCAGGATATGAATTTAAAAAAGAGAAACCATTTAAGAATGTTTATTTTACTGGTATAGTCCGAGATAAGCAAAGAAGAAAAATGAGCAAATCATTAGGTAATTCGCCTGATGCATTGAAGCTAATTTCTGAATATGGAGCAGATTCAGTAAGAGTAGGCTTAATGTTAAGTTCCTCTGCAGGAAATGATTTGTTGTTTGATGAATCTTTATGCAGCCAGGGTAGATCTTTTGCAAATAAAATTTGGAATTCATATAGATTAATTGATGGTTGGGATATAAAAGATATTGATCAACCGGAATATTGTTCTGTTGCATTAAACTGGTATGAGAATAAATTCCAATTAATATTATCTCAAATTAATGACCACTTTGATAAGTTTAGAATTAGTGACGCCTTAATGTGTGTGTATAAGTTAATATGGGATGATTTTTGTTCTGTTTTATTAGAAATTCTTAAACCTAAATTTTCAAAACCAATTGACAAAAAAACACATGAATCTCTGATTATGATTTTTGAAAATAATTTAAAACTCTTGCACCCATTTATGCCATTTATTTCAGAAGAATTATGGCAATCAATTAGCGAAAGAAAAGTGGATCAGGCTTTAGTTATTTCGAAATGGCCAATAGCTGAAGAATATGATGCTTTAATTATTGAAGATTTTAAATTTATTTCTGATGTTATAACATCTGTTAGATCATTAAGAAAAAAACACAATATTTCTTTTAAAGAATCTATAGAGCTAAGTGTATTAAATAAAGAAAATATAACTGATAGATATGATTCAATCATTGTAAAATTATGCAATATTAGTTCTTTATTGTATGTAGATGGTGAAGTGAATGATGCAATATCATTTAGGGTGAAAACTAATACATATTATGTTCCATTATCTAGCGAGGTCAATATTGAGGATGAAATATTAAAGTTAGAAAACGAGTTAAGTTACAATATTGGTTTTCTAAATTCAGTTGACAAGAAATTATCAAATAAGAAATTTGTAAAAAATGCTCCTGAAAAAGTAATTGAGATTGAAAGGAAGAAAAAATCTGATGCAATAGCCAAGATTGATTTACTTAAAGAAAGTGTTAAAAAATTAAAGAGCTAATTTTCAGTAATTACCGTTATGCCTCCTTTAACTTTTTGATTTATTTTAACATTTACTTTTGTTTCTAAAGGAAGAAAAAGATCAATTCTAGATCCAAATTTAATAAAACCGGCATCTTCTCCTTGAATTACATTTTTAGATTCTTCTGCATAGTTTACAATTCTTCTAGCAACTGCTCCAGCTATTTGACGATAGAGTATTTTTCCAAAAATTTGATTTTCAATTACAATAGTTGTTCTTTCATTTTTTGTACTTGATTTAGGATGCCATGCTACTAAATATCTTCCAGGATGATATTTAGAAAAAACAACTTTTCCACTTATTGGGTAACGCGTTACATGAACGTTTAACGGAGACATAAATATGCTGACTTGAAGTCTTTCGTCTTTAAAAAATTCAGGCTCATATACTTTCTCAATTATTACAATTTTTCCATCAACAGGGGATAAAATATAATTTTTATTAGAATTAATCTCAAATTTAGGATTTCTAAAAAATTGAAGAATTAATACAAAAACAATCAATAAAAATATTTTTATAGCTAAATCATACTTGATTGCATAATGATCAAGACCCAGAATAATTAAAACAATAATTATAAAAGAAATAATAATTATAGTATAGCCCTCTTTATGAAACATCAGAAATAATTATTAGAAATAAGTAAATAAAGGGACTTGCAAACATTATGCTATCAAGCCTATCTAACAGGCCTCCATGGCCAGGCATAATTATACCACTATCTTTTACTAGAGATTTTCGTTTATACTTAGATTCAACTAGATCTCCTATTGTCCCAAAAACACTAATTATAATAGAAATAATAAGCCAATTAGTAAAGCTTAATTCATATAGATATTTAGAAATAGGAATACTGCAAATAGTACAAAATAATAATCCGCCAAGAAAACCTTCTACAGTTTTATTAGGCGATACATTTATAAATAATTTTTGCTTTCCAATACTAGTTCCTACAAGATATGCAAAGGTGTCATTTACCCAAACAAGAATGAAACAGCCTAGGATTAGATTAGGATTAAACTCATTATTATAGTTTCCAATTAGAAAAATAAAAATGAATGAACTGGATATATAAAATATTGAGTTTATATATTTTTTTGTTAGAAACTCAGGTAAATCTTTAACTACAAACAGGTCTCTCATTGCAAATAGAAGAACAAAAATTGAAAAGGCCAGTAATATTTGTATAGCTTCATTAAAAAATGAGTTAATTATATCTAAAGAATTAAAATAATAACTATAATATGAAAAGAAACCAAATAAAAATGTAAATACTATATATGGAGTAATCCCCTTTTGTTTAATTAATCTGTTAAATTCAGCATGAGAAATTAATCCAAATACAAATATTAAAATAGTAAAGGATAAGAATGACTTTAGTGAAAGCAAAAATAACAATGCATATATAAAGCCAGTAATTGATCTTTTATGAATTTCTTTCAATTTATATTGTGCCTTTTTCTAATAATATCAAATATAAGTTTTTTGCATTTGTCCCATAACTTAAAAAATCTTTTTCTTTTGAAATATGGAAATTTTTGATTGTAGTAATATTTGATGGGATTTTTTTGCTTTTAGATTTAATTTCAGTTAATCCTTCACCTATGTTATTTTTAAACTTAGTTGTGTCAGATATTACAATTAAATTTTCAGGAAAATCGGATAGACTATTTTCTTCAATCTGATTAGAAGAGATTAGTATAGAACCATCATCTGCAATCAAATTTTCACAATCAGTTATGAAGCATTTTGATTTATTCTGATTAATTTTTAATGAGTTGGGAAGCTTATAATTTGATTTAATTTTATTCTTAGTAATTAAAATATCATCATTAGTCCAACTGTTTTCTTTTAAGATTAAACCTAAATTTTCATTAAGCTCATTGTAGCTTTCACTATAAAGAAATTTCCCCCCATTCTCAATGAATTTTATAATAAATCTTTCTTCAATTGCTACTTTAGTTTTTGGCATAAACTTGCTTTGTTCATCCCCAAGCTCATCTTTAGATTTATTTTTGTTTGTATTTCCCTTAAAAAGGTTGCTGAAAAGATTCAATTTGTCAAGCTATATAAAGTTTCTTAAAATTATAAAACTCTAAGGTTAATTAAAATGAAAAATAATTATTTTTTTAAATTTTTTTAATTCCTTTTTGCTTAAATGGGCGTTTTCCGAAAATTTCTTCTAAGTTATCTTTGAAAATAACTTCTTTTTTAAGCAATAATTCGGCTAATTGAATTAATTTCTTTTTATTCTTTTTAAGAATTGATAGCGCTCTTTTATACTGATTTTCAATAATTAGAGATATTTCTTTATCAATTGTTTCTGCTGTTTGTTCACTGTAAGGTTTTGTAAAACCATATTCATTTCCATTTGACGAGTCGTAGTATGTTAGATTCCCAACTTTGTCATTCAATCCATAAACGGTTACCATTGCCCTAGCTTGTTTTGTGACTTTTTCTAGGTCACTTAACGCTCCAGTTGAAATTTTGTTAAAAATTACTTTTTCTGCAGCTCTACCTCCAAGTGCAGCACACATTTCATCAAGCATTTGTTCAGGTCTAACGATAAGTCTTTCTTCAGGAAGATACCATGCAGCACCTAATGATTTTCCTCTAGGAACAATAGTAACTTTAACTAGAGGAGAAGCATGTTCCAGCATCCAACTTACAGTTGCATGTCCTGCTTCATGGTAAGCTACAG
Source organism: Flavobacteriales bacterium (assembly GCA_004213965.1). GTDB lineage: Bacteria > Bacteroidota > Bacteroidia > Flavobacteriales > Flavobacteriaceae. The sequence goes on along the minus strand of SGZI01000011.1, from coordinate 5,252 downwards.
CTTGCTTTTCATCTTCAGTAATAATTTTATTCTTTTTCTCAAGACCTCCAACTATTCTGTCAACTGCATCTAAAAAATCTTGTTTTCCAACAGATTTTTTATTTTTTCTAGCAGCTATTAGTGCCGCTTCATTACATACGTTTGCAATATCAGCCCCAGAAAAACCAGGAGTTTGTTTAGACAAGAAGTCTACATCTACACTAGAAGCTTTCTTTAAAGGCCTTAAATGAACCTCAAATATTTTTTTCCTTTCTCTTATATCCGGCAAATCAACATAGATTTGTCTATCAAATCTTCCAGCCCGCATAAGTGCTTTATCTAATACATCTGCACGATTGGTAGCAGCTACAACTATTACATTAGTGTTGGTGCCAAAACCATCCATTTCAGTCAGTAATTGATTTAGTGTATTTTCTCTCTCGTCATTTGATCCGGTAAAATTACTTTTTCCTCTAGCTCTACCAATAGCATCAATTTCATCAATAAATACAATTGATGGGGACTTTTCTTTTGCCTGTTTAAATAGATCTCTAACTCTAGAAGCACCGACCCCTACAAACATTTCAACAAAATCAGATCCAGAAAGAGAATAAAAGGGAACTTTAGCTTCTCCTGCAACAGCTTTAGCAAGTAAAGTCTTCCCAGTCCCTGGAGCACCTATTAATAATGCACCTTTTGGAATTTTACCACCTAAGGCAGTATATTTTTTTGGATTTTTTAAGAAGTCAACAATTTCTTGTACTTCTTCTTTTGCTCCCTCTAGACCCGCAACATCTTTAAATGTAATTCTCATATCAGACTTTGCATCAAATAGCTTAGCTTTAGATTTCCCAATATTAAAAATTTGACCTCCTGCACCACCAGCACCAGAAGACATTCTACGCATAATAAATATCCATATTGCTATAATTAAGATAAATGGAAGTAAAGAGATAAGTATATCACCCAACATATTTTGTTCAGTAACATAATTAGTTTCAACAATTATATTATTCTCTTTTGAAATAGTTGCCAAATTGTTTTCAAAATTTTGCAGATCACCAAATTCAAATTTATAATTAGCATTTCTTCCAGATAGTGGAAGTAAGGTTGATGAAACCGTATTTCTATGAGCATCCTTTAATTCAGCATCTTTTGTAAGAAAGACTTTTACTTGCCTTTTATTTATTATTTCTATTGTTTCTACGTCTCCATTCTTGACATATTCAAAAAATTTAGACGGTGTAGTAGATGAAGTATCAGATCCAGATGTTCCAGAAAAAAAATTCATTAATAAGAACATAAAAATTATTCCACCATATATCCAGTATTGGTTAAATGAATTTTTATTTTGTTGTTTTTTATTTTTCATTAATATTATTTTAAATCTAACATCTTCGCATCTCCCCAAAGTCCTTCAATGTCATAATGCTCTCTTTTGTGTTTTTGAAATACATGTACAACTACATCTATGTAATCCATCAAAACCCATTCAGCACTTTCCATACCTTCAATTCCCCAGGCCTTATCTTTTAAGCTCTTGCTAACTTTCTTACTTATAGAGTTAACTATTGCACTGACTTGAGTGTTTGAGGTTCCCTCGCAAATTACAAAATAATCGCAAACTCTAGCTTCAATCTTTCTTAGATCAAGAATGTTTATTTCTTCACCTTTGACTTCTTCAATTCCATCAACTATAGTTGAAATTAAATTATTAGAGCTTCTCTTTGTTTTCGCCATCAATTCCTTTTACCTTGTTGTGCAAATCTATTATTTTTTTCTTTATGTACATGAATATCATCAAACTTGATGCCATAGATTCAACAAATAGTTATTTAAAAAAAATAATATTAAATAAGGATGTTAGTGATTCTACAATAGTAACTGCTAAATTTCAGACAAAAGGCAAGGGCCAGCTAGGAGCCAATTGGGAGTCTGAAGATTCTAAAAACCTGATATTCAGTATATATAAGAAGGATTTAGGGATTAAAGTAAAAGATCAATTTATAATAAGTATTATTGTTTCATTAGCTCTTATTAAAACACTTAAAAAAAATAACTTACCAAGTTTGTGCATAAAATGGCCAAACGACATAATGTCAGACAATAAAAAAATATGTGGCATTTTGATTGAAAATATACTTAAACAAAACTATATTAAACACAGTGTGATAGGAATAGGATTAAATGTAAACCAAACAATATTTGATAATTTACCCAATGCCTCATCAATTAAAAACTTAACTGGAACTACTCATAAAAAAGATGAAATTCTTAAAGAATTAGCAAGTAATATTAATAGGGGTTTTGAAGAAATAGAAAAATTTAAAAGTGAAATGATTTTTAAAAAATATGAAGAGTTACTTTATAGAATAAATAAGCCTTCTACTTTTAAAAATTCAAAAGGAGAAAATTTTACTGGATTTATAAAAGGAGTCACCACATTAGGAAGGCTTAATGTTATGCTTGAAGACAATAAGCTAGAATCATATGATTTAAAAGAAATCTCGATTCTTAATTAAAAAAATTAACTCCAGGAAGAAGGATCTTGATTCCATTTTTTAAGAATTTTACACTCTGATTCAGAAATTTGTTCAGTTTTTTGAGCAGTTTTTAGAAGAGTAGAATAATTACATAGAGTCTTTAATTTTAAATTCTCCTTATTAATATTTTCTTCAGATATTTTGAATTCATAAGTAAATATAGCAACCATTCCAATTACACTTAATCCATGAGATTTTAAAGCTCTTATTGCGCCAATACTACTTTTACCAGTGCTTATTAAATCTTCAATAACCATTACTTTTTTTCCTTTCTCAACTTCACCTTCTATCTGATTTTTTCTACCATGTTTTTTAGCTTCTGGCCTTACATATATAAAAGGTAAATCTAGGCAGTCTGCAACTAACATTCCAATACCAATAGCTCCTGTAGCAACTCCAGCTATAGCATCTGGTTTTTCAAAATTTTCAGCTATAGCATGTGCTAAGAATTTTTTTATCATATTTCTGTATTTTGGGGTAGATAAAATAATTCTATTATCACAATAGATTGGTGATTTCCATCCAGAAGCCCATATAAACGGCTTATTGGGGCTTAGTTTTATTGCATTAATTTCAAGAAGAATTTTAGCTGTTTCTTCTTGATAGTTATTAAATTCTATTTCACTCATATTTTCTAAAACAAAATTAATATTTTTGTTTAGTTTTTTTACTAATGCCTCAGATTTTTTATCAAGATAAACCAATTATAATAACAGACATCGTTTCTGAAGATAATAATGTATCTAATATTAAGTTTAAAAATTTTAAACTTAAATCTGCTTTAAAAAATCTTTCAGATAAAAAATCATCATCCATAAGATTAATAGCAAATGACAAGAATAAGGCATTAAAAAAATTTATAAAACTTTTGCCAAATATTATTGCTGGAGGAGGTAAGGTAATAAACTCAAAAGGAGAGATACTATTTATTTTTAGAAACAATAAATGGGATTTGCCTAAGGGAAAGGCTAAGAATAATGAGAGTATTGCAGATACTGCTATTAGGGAAGTAAAGGAAGAAACTGGTATTAAAGATCTTACTATTACAAAACCATTGCAAATAACTTATCACATTTTTAAGAAGAATGACACTTATAGATTAAAAATCACATATTGGTTTGAAATGAAGTCATTAATAGACAATAAGTTAATTCCACAGTTAGAAGAAGGAATAACAAGAGCTGAATGGGTAAATCCATCTGAGATTGAAAAAATAAAAAAGAAGTGTTATGCTAATATTAGACTTTTGATCTAACAGATTTTGGTACAAGCTTAGTATAGTCACCCTTATTGGTAATAATCTCCCTTACAATTGAAGAAGATATGTAGGCTGTTTCAGGAGAAGTTAGAAAGAAAACAGTTTCTATCCCAGTTAATTTTTTGTTGGTTTGCGCAATAGTCTTTTCAAATTCAAAATCAGCTGGATTTCTTAACCCTCTAACAATAAAATCAGCATTTATTTCTTTACAAAAATCTACAGTTAAACCCTGATATGTTAGTATTTTAACTTTAGCATGATTTGAAAATTCTTCATTTATGAATTGTGTTCTTTGTTCTAGTGAAAACATGCTTTCTTTTGTGGAATTTATTCCTATAGCTAGAATTATTTCATCAAAAAGATCTATACTTTTATGTATTATATCACAATGACCTAAAGTTAATGGATCAAAAGACCCAGGAAATACAGCTTTTTTCATAGTCCAAAATTACAAATTTAATTTATAGCTTCATTAATTGCATTTGTAAATAGGTCTTTAAGCTCTATTTCAGAAGCATTTGCTTGTTTTGGAAGAATACTTTCACTAGTTAAACCAGGCACGCTATTTACTTCTAAGAGAAATATGTCATTATTTTGAATAATAAATTCACTTCTAGAAAACCCTTTCATATCTAAGATGTGATAGATTTTTTTGGCTATAGATTTAATCTTTAAGGTCATTTCATGTGATAGTCTAGCTGGAGTAATTTCGTCTGCTTGTCCTTTGTATTTTGCGTTATAATCAAAAAAATCATTATCCGTTACAATTTCTGTTATTGGGAGTGCTAGAATTTCATTATCATATGAAATTACACCGACAGAAACCTCTGTGCCATCAAGAAATGATTCAATTAATACCTGACTGTCCTCTTTAAACGCTATTTCCAGCGCTTTGTCAATATCTTCTTTTTTAGAAACTTTTGATATTCCATAGCTACTGCCAGATCTACTTGCTTTAACAAAACAAGGAAGTCCAACTTGATCAATAATTTTATTAGTATCAACATTGTCGCCTTTAGAAATAACAAATGAATTAGCAGATTTGATACCATGAGGTTTTAAAAATTCTAAACACTTTACTTTATCAAAAGTTAATCTAGACTGAAATTCTCCACAACCAGTAATTGGAATATTTAATTTAGAAAAATACTGTTGTAATTCACCATCTTCTCCAGGTGAACCATGCACCGCATTAAATGCGCAATCAAATTTAATTTCTGGTTTTTCTAGTATTTTAAATTCGCCTTTATTAACTAAAAATTCAGTATTTTCTTCATCTACATATAACCAATTATCCTTTAAAATGTGAATTTTATAACAATTAAAAATATTCTTTAAATTATTGAAAACAACTTTTCCGCTTTCTAATGAAATCTTATACTCTTTAGAGTAGCCGCCCATTAATATTGCTATATTTTTTTTCATTATAATCTGAAAAATATAAATCTTTATCAAAGTTAGTATTTAAATCA
>SGZI01000010.1 GCA_004213965.1 Flavobacteriales bacterium | reverse complement strand
AGATGCAATTACTGCTAGCCTTTTTGCATGTGAAATTGCTAATAATTTAAGACATAATAGCTCATCAATTTATGAGAATCTTATTGATATTTATCTTAAACATGGGTTTTATAAAGAAGAACTGGTATCCATTACAAAGAAAGGCAAACAGGGGCAAATAGAAATAAATAATATTATTGAAAGATTTAAAAATGATCCTCCAGAACAGATCGGCGGATCTGAAGTTATTTCAATTAATGATTATCTTAAATCTGAGAAATTAGATTTAAAAACCAACAGAATATCTAAAGTCAATTTACCTAAATCCAATGTTATAGAATTTAATACTATTAACAATACCAAAGTAATTTTAAGGCCAAGTGGCACTGAACCAAAAATCAAGATGTATATTAGTGTAAATACTAATCTTGAATCAAAAGATGACTTTTTAAGTAAAAATGATTATTTAAGTAATAAAATTAAATCAATAATTGAAGAAATTAATTTATAATGAAAAATTATTTTAATAGAATATTTAGTTATACAATTCCCTATAAGAAATTTTTTCTCCTAAATATTTTTACAAACATTTTTTATGCATTGTTTGGCACGTTATCTATGATATCACTCTTCCCTATGCTTAAGGTTCTTTTTAATCAAACTGAGTCATTAACAACAAAGCCTATTTGGGCTGGATTCGGTGATATAGCTAATTATGCAGAGAGCTATTTAAATTACTTTGTTACTATCAAAAAAACTGAAGGAAACAATGATGTGTTAATTTTTATGGTTTCTATAATTATAATCACATTCCTTCTAAAAAATCTCTTTAGTTATCTATCAATGTTCTTTATCACTTTTTTAAAGAATGGTGTTGTGAAAGACTTTAGAAATGATATATATAACAAAATTGTAAAGCTTTCAATGTCATATTATTCAGAAAAGAAAAAAGGTGATATAGTTGCTAGAATTTCGTCTGATGTTTTAGAAATTGATAATTCCTTTTTAACAGTTTTTGAGTTAATAATTAAAGAACCGTTAATGATCTTCTTTACGCTTATATCAATGTATATAATAAGTCCTGAATTAACCGGATTTGTGTTGATATTTATTCCGCTATCAGCAATTTTCATATCTATTGTCGGTAAATCGCTTAAAAGAAAATCATTAAAAGTTCAAAAAGAACAAGGGTTATTTATTTCACTTGTAGATGAGACATTAAATGGATTAAAAATTGTAAAAATATTTAATGCTGAAAATGCTTTTTCAAAAAAATTCTATGAATCAACAAACAGATTGTATAAATTCTCAAATAGTGTTATCAATAGGAAAAACCTTGCAAGTCCTTTAAGTGAATTTTTAGGTATTTGCTCAATCACAGCAATCTTATGGTATGGTGGAATGATGGTATTAAAAGAAAACTCATTAGATGCCAGTACATTCCTGGTTTATTTAGGTTTAGCATACAATATTCTTACTCCTGCAAAAGCGCTTAGCAAGGCTAGCTATAAGGTTAGAAAAGCATATGGTGCTGCCGAAAGAGTATTTGAAGTTCTAGATGATAACAGATTCATCAAATCTATTGACAATAGTATATCCCTAAAAGATTTTAACTATAGTGTTGACTTTGATAATGTTTCATTTAGTTATGACAATGAAAATGTAATAAAAAACCTATCATTTAAAATCAAAAAAGGTGAAACTGTAGCATTGGTGGGCCAATCTGGTAGTGGGAAATCTACAATTGCTAATTTAATAAGTAGATTTTATGACATACCTGATGGTAAAATTAAAATTGATGATAAGAACATAAAAGACATAAATTTAAAATCACTTAGAAAGTTAATTGGATTGGTAACTCAAGATTCAATCTTATTTAATGATTCAATAAAAAATAATTTATTAATTGGAAAAGAAAGTGCTTCTGATGAAGAAATAATTGAAGCACTTAAGATTGCAAATGCTTGGGAATTTGTTAAAGAATTACCAAATACAATAGAAAGTAATATTGGAGATTCAGGAAATAAACTCTCTGGAGGTCAAAAACAAAGACTTAGTATTGCAAGAGCAGTATTAAAGAACCCTCCTATTATGATTCTAGATGAAGCAACTTCCGCATTAGATAGTGAGAGTGAGCATTTGGTCCAAATTGCACTAGATAACGTTATGAAAAATAAAACATCTCTTGTAATTGCTCACAGACTTTCAACAGTACAAAATGCAGATAACATTCTAGTTTTAGATAAAGGGAAAGTTATTGAAAGTGGAAAACATAAAGTCCTAATGGAAAAAGGTGGTATTTATACGAATTTAGTACGAATGCAAACTATCTAGATTAATAGATGTTTAAAAATAGTGAATAACTAATTCATTAACCCTTCTGATTTAATTCATAGTTAATAATAAATCGATTAAATTTGATTTTCTATTTCTCATTTCTTTAAATGATACATTTTTTTGATAATCGTGAGGATATAATTTTTGCTGTACAGACAGAAAAAGATCTATCAGATTCTGATGTTAATAAATTATCTTGGTTATTTGGAAATTCATCCCTTACAAATTCTGATAAAATTAAAACTACTTGTTTAGGTCCAAGAGCTGTAATGGTTTCTCCATGGAGCACTAATGCTGTTGAAATGACTCAAAATATGGGTATTGACCATATAAATAGAATTGAAAAGTATGCTAAAATAGATCATGATTTTAAAGATTATGATCCAATGTTATATGAAAAATTTAGTGAGCTAAATCAATCCCTATTTATAATAAATATTGAACCAGAACCTATAAATTATGTTGATGACATTAGCTCTTATAATGATTCTGAAGGCTTATCTCTAAATGAAGAAGAAGTAGATTATTTGCTTAATGTTTCAAATGAGGTTGGAAGAAAACTAACAGATTCAGAAATTTTTGGATTTTCACAAGTTAATTCTGAACATTGTAGACATAAAATATTCAATGGAAAATTTATTATTGATGGTCAAGAAATGCCCAGTAGTTTATTTAAGCTAATTAAAAAGACATCTAAAACTAATCCAAATAACATAGTATCTGCCTACAAAGACAATGTAGCTTTCATTAAAGGGCCTATTATTAATCAATTTTCTCCATCTAGATCAGATATAGCTGATTATTATAGATTAAAGTCATTTGAATCAGTAATATCTTTAAAAGCAGAAACACATAATTTCCCTACAACAGTAGAGCCATTTAATGGAGCTGCAACAGGATCTGGAGGTGAAATTAGAGATAGATTAGCTGGAGGAAAAGGTTCAATTCCAATGGCTGGTACAGCAGTATATATGACGCCTTATTCAAGATTTAACGACTATTCATGGGAGAAGAAAATTATAAAACGTAATTGGCTTTATCAAAAACCTGTAGATATATTAATTAAAGCATCTAATGGAGCTTCAGATTTTGGAAATAAATTCGGTCAACCTCTAATTTGTGGCTCTGTCCTTACATTTGAACATCAAGAAGATAATCAAATTCAAGGTTATGATAAAGTAATAATGTTAGCAGGAGGTATTGGATATGCAAAAGCAAGTGATGCCATCAAAGATGATCCCGAATTGGGTGATAGAATAGTTGTAATGGGTGGAGAAAACTATAGAATAGGAATGGGAGGTGCTGCAGTTTCTTCAGCTGATACTGGTGAATTTTCATCTGGAATAGAATTAAATGCTATACAAAGATCAAACCCTGAAATGCAAAAAAGAGTAGCAAATGCAATTAGAGGTGTAGTAGAAAGTGATGATAATTTTATCATTTCAATACATGACCATGGAGCTGGAGGTCATCTAAATTGCCTAACAGAATTAGTTGAGAATTCTGGAGGAATTATAAATATTGATAAACTACCTGTTGGTGACTCAACGCTTTCGTTTAAAGAAATTGTTGGTAATGAATCGCAAGAAAGAATGGGATTGCTTGTTAATGAAAAAAAATTAGAGTTGCTGAAGAAGATTTGTGAAAGGGAAAGAGCTCCTATATATGATGTTGGAAATGTTACAAATGACGGAAAATTTAAAATTATATCAAATACAAATAATTCAAAGCCTGTAGATCTAGATCTTAAACATTTTTTTGGCAGCTCCCCTACTACAATAATCAATGATATTTCTACTAAAAAAAAATACACCAATCTTAAATATGAATCAATTAATTTTTACGATTATTTAAAAGATATTCTAAAACTTGAAGCCGTTGGGTGTAAGGATTGGCTTACTAATAAAGTTGATAGATGTGTAGGAGGAAAAGTAGCTAAACAACAATGTGTTGGCCAGTTGCAATTACCATTAAATAATTGTGGTGTGATGGCTTTAGATTATAATGGATGTAATGGTATTGCAACATCAGTTGGACACTCTTCTATTTCAGGATTAATTGATCCGGTTGCAGGAAGTAGAAATAGTATCGCAGAAGCGCTTACGAATATAATATGGGCGCCTTTAAAGGATAATATTTCAGGGATTTCATTATCAGCGAATTGGATGTGGCCATGTAAAAATAAAGGGGAAGATAAAAGATTATATGAAGCTGTAAAAGCAATTTCAGATTTTGCAATTGAGCTAGGAATAAATATACCTACTGGGAAAGATTCATTATCAATGACTCAAAAATATAATGATAGAGAGGTCTTAGCGCCAGGAACTGTAATAATTAGCGCAGTAGCTCATTGTGATGACATTAATAGAATTGTTGAACCTGTTTTTAATTCAAAATATGGAGAAATCTACTACATTAACCTATCAAATGATAAACATAAATTAGGTGGAAGCTCATTTGCACAAACATTGGGTAAAGTTGGCCGAGAAACTCCAACTATACAAAATTCAAACCTTGTAATAAATGTCTTTAATACAATTCAAAATTTAATAAGAGAAGACATGATAATTGCTGGGCATGATATTGGTTCAGGCGGATTAATTACTACTATTTTAGAAATGTGTTTTGCAGAAAACAATCTTGGAGCTAACATTGATTTTTCATTAATCAATGAAGAGGATTCAATAAAATTACTTTTTTCAGAAAACCCTGCTATTGTCATTCAAGCTAAGGATGAATCAATTGAAAATGTTTTTAAAAATAAAGGAATTAACTATTACAAAATTGGTAATGTAACTAGTAATAAAACTATTTCAATCAAAAATCATTTAGATACATATCAATTAGATGTAGAAGAATACAGAGACTATTGGTTTAAAACATCTATGCTTCTTGACAAAAAGCAAACAGCAAACAATCTTTCAGAAATTCGATATCAAAACTATAAGAATCAGCCATTAGATTTTAAATTTCCCAGTAACTTTTCTGGAAAAATCCCTAAGATAGAAGAAATTAAAAACAAACCTAAAGCAGCTGTAATACGAGAGAAAGGAAGTAATAGTGAACGTGAATTAGCTAATGCATTATTTTTAGCAGGTTTTCAAGTTAAAGACATTCATATGACTGATCTAATTTCAGGAAGGGAAAACCTAGAGGATGTACAATTTATAGGGGTTGTTGGTGGTTTTTCTAATTCAGATGTACTAGGATCAGCTAAAGGTTGGGCTGGAGCTTTCTTGTACAATAAAAAAGCAAAAGAATCACTAAATAATTTTATTTCAAGAGAAGACACTCTTTCAATTGGAATTTGTAATGGTTGTCAACTTTTTATGGAACTAGAAGTTGTCAATCCTGAACATGAAGTTCATGGAAAGATGACATTTAATAACTCTAATAAGCATGAGAGTGGATTCACTTCTGTAAATATTCAGAAAAATAATTCTATTATGCTCTCATCATTAGAAGGATGTAATTTAGGGGTATGGATAAGTCATGGAGAAGGTAAATTTAGCCTTCCCTATTCTGAAGAAAAATACAATATAATTTCAAAATACACTTATAAAGACTATCCTTCAAACCCTAATGGATCTGATTATAATGTTGCTATGATGTCTACCACTGATGGTCGCCATTTAGTAACAATGCCTCATATAGAAAGATCTCTTTTTCAATGGAACTGGGCAAATTACATCAAAGAAAGAAATGATGAAATTTCTCCATGGATAGAAGCATTTATTAATGCTAGAAATTGGATCATAAGTTATAATTCAAAAAAATAATGGAATAATATTTGATTATAATATATTTGTAATCGATCAAAATGAAAAGGCTAATATTTATCGTAATATTTTTTCTCCAATTTAACTATGTTAATTCTCAAGAAGCTGAGTTATATCATAGGGTTAAAATTAATTACAATTCATATGAAAATTTTGAAAGACTTCTAGAATCAGGTATTTCACTTGATCATGGATTACATAAGAAAAATAGTTATTTTGAATCTGATTTTTCAGAATCTGAAATCTTAATAATAGAAAATCTAAATATTAATTATAGTATTGAGATTTATGATGTAGTATCTCATTATAAAAACAGAAACAATCCGAATCATAAAGATTATATCTCTAAATCAAATACCAAGAACGCTACATGTGAAGGATCTAACATCTCCAGTTATAATACACCTCAAAATTATGATATTAAAGATGGTAATGATTTTGGAGGATTCTATACCTATAGTGAAATGTTAGATGAACTAGATCAAATGCATCAACTTTATCCAAATCTTATTTCAGCAAGATCAGATATAAAAGATACAGCAACAGATGAAAATCCACACATACATGAAACATATCAAGGAAGGTTTTTACAATGGGTTAAGATTTCTGACAACCCAGATGAAGTTGAAGATGAACCTCAGATTCTATATACAGCCATACATCATGCAAGAGAGCCAGGATCACTACAACAATTAATTTTTTATATGTGGTATCTACTTGAAAATTACAACACTGATGTTGAAGTTAAAGAAATAGTAGATAATACTGAATTATACTTTGTGCCATGTGTAAATCCTGATGGATATATTTATAATGAAGACAATGATCCTGAAGGTGGAGGTATGTGGAGAAAAAACAAATATAATAATCATGGAGTGGACAATAACAGAAACTACTCTTACATAGATGACAATGGAAATGAAGTATGGAATACATCTGGGACTTCTAGCAATCCTAATGGGAGTACTTATGCTGGTGATGGGCCATTTTCAGAATCTGAAAATAGAGCAATTAGATATTTTATAGAAAATCATGATTTTGTAATTGCATTAAATAATCATACCTATAGTAACCTGCTACTCTACCCTTATGGATATGATTACAATCAATATACTGAAGATAATGATGTGTTTGACTTTATTTCTGAAGAGCTAGTTAAAGAAAATGGATATGATAATATCATTAGTGCTGATCTTTATCCAGCTGCTGGAGATAGTGATGATTTTATGTATGGAATGCTAGAAACAGAATCAGGCGGCAGTAGAAATAAAATATTTGCAATGACTCCTGAAATAGGATCATCTTTTTGGCCTGCAGCTTCAACTATTGAGGATCTATGTAAAGAGATGATGTACCTTAATCTAACCGCTGCGCAAATGGCAAATAATTATGCAACGTTAAAAGAAATTAATACCTCTAGTTTTATTAGCTCAATAACTTTTTCAGCTAATTATAAAATTCAAAGACTTGGTATAGGAGGTCAAGGAGATTTCAATGTTTCAGTTATTCCAATTTCAGATAATATTGTCTCTGTATCAAGTAATAATAGCTATAATCAAATGAATCTAGGTGAAATAATTGAAGATTACTTTTCAATTCAATTAAACAGTGAGATTGAATATGGAGATCAAGTATCTTATAAATTAATTCTTAATAATGGTTCCTACGATAAAGAAATTTTAGTGGATAAAATCTATGGTGAAGCTAATATAATCTTTGAGGATGATAGCAGCATGATACAGGATTATTGGAATAGTGATTCATGGAATATGACATACGAAGACTACAGCTCCCCCAATACATCTATAACAGATTCGCCATATTTTAATTATAGCAATAATGAATATTCCATAATTGAATTATCTAGTTCAGTAAATCTAACTGATGTTTCTTATGCAGAAATAAATTTTAATACAAAATGGGAAACAGAAAGTGGCTATGATTATGTTCAAATAGAAATATCTACAGATGATGGAGCGTCTTGGACTCCTCAATGTGGCAAATACACTAAAAGTGGAAGTGAAACTCATGAAGATGCAGTAGGCGAACCATTATATGATGGAATACAAGCTTCATGGGTTAACGAAACTATATCTCTTACTGATTATTTAGAAAATGAAATAAAGATTAGATTTAAATTAGTATCTGACAATTCTCAAAGAAGAGATGGATTTTATTTTGATGATTTAAAAATTAATACTATAAGTAGTAATCTAAGCATAAATACTCAAAACCCACTTCCATTTAAGATCTATCCAAATCCAGCAAAAGATAAAATTATTATTAAATCCGATCTAATTAATTACAACCTATCAATTTATAATTTAATTGGAAAAGAAGTGTTAAAACTTCAAAATCAGAACAGAGAAACATTGCTAGATATAAGTTCATTAAATCAAGGATTATACTTAATTGAATTGGAAGCAAACACCGCTATTCATACATTCAAATTAATTAAACTTTAATTTTTTTTGCTATGCGTGCATAGGAATTAATTTAGTATATTGTCTTTATATTCTATAAAATGAAAGACAATAAAGCAAGGATTGATTTAGCTGAATATAAATTAAGAAGCGCATGGTATTCTATAAAAAAAATGTATCATGAAGAGGCAAAAAAATATGGAGTTACACATGCAATTGGCTTTGCTCTTTTAAGTATTCATCCAAAAAATGGCACTCCATCAACTTCTATAGGACCTATTATGGGAATGGAAGCTAATAGTTTATCTAGAATATTAAAGATGATGGAGGAAAAAAAATTAATATTAAAAAAGACTAACCCAAATGATGGAAGAGGGGTTTTAATTTTTCTTACAAAAGATGGCTTAAGCAAAAGAGAACTTACAAAGAAAAAAATAATAAAATTTAACAAACTAGTTAATACTAATATTACAAAGAAAAATATGGATATATTTTTTAAAACTGCTGAAACTATTAAAAAATTAGCTTCTGAAAAAAATATTTTGAATAATGAAAAATAGAAACATAAATAAGGTTGCAGTTATTGGTTCTGGTATAATGGGTAGTGGAATAGCTTGTCATTTTGCTAATATTGGAAAGAAAGTCTTATTACTTGATATTGTACCAAGTAAACTTTCTGATGAAGAAGTTAAAAAAAACCTAACCTTAGAAGACAGGAAAGTCAGAAATAGAATTATTGATGAGTCATTGATAAAAGCAATAAAATCAAAACCTTCTCCTTTATACCATAAAAATTTTAAAACAAGAATAGAGACTGGGAATTTAGCAGATGACATAAATAAAATATCAGAAGCTGATTGGATAATTGAAGTAGTTATAGAGAATCTTGAAATTAAAAATCAAGTATTTTCAGAAATTGAAAAACATAGAAGACCTGGAACTATTGTTACTTCAAATACTTCTGGAATACCAATTAAATTTATGAATAGTGACAGGACAGAGGATTTTCAAAAACATTTTGCTGTAACACATTTTTTTAATCCTCCTAGATATCTAAAATTGTTTGAAATTATTCCTGGCCCTAATTGCAAAGATGAAGTTATAGAATTCCTGAAATTATTTGGTGAAAAATTCTTAGGCAAAACATCTGTAATAGGTAAAGATACCCCAGGGTTTATTGGTAATAGGATTGGGAATTTTGGGATACAAGACCTTTTTCACAGTATTAAAGAATTAGATATTTCTATAGAAGACTTAGACATGTTAACTGGTCCACTTATTGGGAGACCTAAATCTGCTACTTTTAGAACAGCAGATCTTGTTGGAATTGACACCTTATGTAGAGTAAGTGATGGAATTCATAAAAATTGTCCTGAAGATGAGTGTAGAAATGTTTTTGTAGCTCCAGATTTTCTAAAAAATATGGTAGAAAAAAATTGGCTTGGAGATAAAACTGGACAAGGTTTTTATAAAAAAACAAGAGATAAAAATGGGAAGAGAGAGATTCTTGTTCTTGATCTTAAATCTATGGAATATAGAAAAATGAGTAAAACAAAGTTTGATGTCGTTGGTAAAGCTAAGGCAATTGAAAACACATTAGATAGGTTTAAATTTTTAATTAGCGGAGATGATAAAATAAATGCGTTTTATAAAAAAACATTAGCTGGACTATTTTCATATGCGCAAAACAGAATCCCTGAAATATCAGATGATATATACAGCATTGATGATGCTGTAAAAGCGGGTTTTGGATGGGAGAATGGTCCATTTGAAGTATGGAATTCTATCGGTATTCAAGAAGGTATTGATCTGATGAAATCCTATAATAAAAAACCTGCAAAATGGGTAGAAGAATTAGCTAACTCAGCTAATAATAGCTTCTACAATATTAAAAATGGATTCACTTATTATTATGATATTTCTGAAAAGAAACATCTAATTAAGCCTGGTCAAGAATCATTTATAATTCTAGATAATATTAGAAAATCTAATCTAGTATGGGAGAATGAAGAATTTGTTATAGAAGATCTAGGGGATGGTATTCTAAATGCTGAATTTAGATCAAAAATGAACTCAATAGGAGAAAATGTATTGCTAGGCATAAATAAAGCAATTGATTTAGCTGAAGAAAATTTTCAAGGACTTGTAATAGGAAATCAAGCGGCTAATTTTTCTGCTGGGGCAAATTTGGCAATGATACTTATGGCTGCTACAGAACAAGAATATGATGAAATAAACTCTTCTATCAAAAAATTTCAAGAAACAACGATGCGTTTACGCTATAGCAATATTCCCACCATTGCTTCAGTTCAAGGCATGAGTTTAGCAGGTGGTTGTGAAGTTTTAATGCACTGTGATAAAACAATAGCAAATTCAGAAACCTACACAGGCTTAGTTGAAGTTGGTGTTGGCTTAATTCCAGGTGGTGGAGGAACAAAAGAAATGACATTAAGAGCTTCAAATAAATACAATAAAAATGATGTAGAGCTAAATATCCTTCAAGAACATTTTCTTTCAATTGGAATGGCTAAAGTCTCTACTTCTGCTCATGAGGCTTATGACTTAGGTATATTCACTAAAGGAAAAGATGTAATTGTTATGAATAATAATAGTCAAATTGCATTAGCAAAAAGTCATGCAAAAATTATGGCTGAATCGGGCTATGTTCCTCCTTTGCGAGAAAAAAACATTAAAGTTTTAGGAAAGCAAGCATTAGGAATGTTTCTTGTTGGAACTCATTCAATGGAATCAGCTAATTATATAAGTGAATTTGATAAAAAAATTGCTAATAAATTAGCATACGTAATGGCTGGAGGAGACCTTTCAGAACCTACAATGGTAAGTGAACAATACCTGCTAGATCTTGAAAGAGAGGCCTTTCTAAGCCTTTGTGGTGAAAGAAAAACATTAGAAAGAATTCAACATATGTTAACCAAAGGGAAGCCTTTAAGAAATTAATTACAATATGAATACTGCGTATATTATTTCAGCATACAGAACTGCAGTTGGAAAAGCTCCTAGAGGACTTTTTAGATTTAAAAGACCTGATGAGCTAGCTGCAGAGACCATTGAATATATGGTAAATAAAATTCCTAATCTAGATAAATCTAGAATAGATGATGTTATTGTTGGCAATGCTACTCCAGAAGCAGAACAAGGTTTAAATATTGCTAGATTAATAGCTCTAATGGGGCTAAAAACAAATGATGTGGCAGGGGTTACTGTGAATAGATATTGTGCTTCAGGTCTTGAAACTATTGCCATGGCAACAGCTAAAATTCAATCTGGAATGTCAAATTGTATTATTGCTGGTGGAGTTGAAAGCATGAGTATGATTCCAATGGGAGGATATAAACCTACACCAGATTACAAAATAGTAAATCAAGGAAAAGAAGATTATTATTGGGGAATGGGATTAACTGCTGAAGCAGTTGCAAAACAATTTAATATTTCAAGAGAAGATCAAGATGAATTCTCATATAATTCACACATGAAAGCTTTAAATGCTCAAAAAGAAAGAAAATTTGATGATCAAATTGTTCCAATTAATATAACTCAAACATATGTAGATGATAATAATCAAAGATGTACAAAAGAGTATACTGTTTCTAAAGATGAAGGACCTAGAGAAGGAACAAACATAAAGGCTCTTAATAAATTAAGAGCTGTTTTTTCAAATAATGGTAGTGTTACAGCTGGAAATTCTTCTCAAATGAGTGATGGAGCAGCATTTACACTCATAATGAGTGAGAAAATGGTCAATGAACTTAATTTAAAACCTATTGCGAGGATGGTTAATTATGCTGTTGCTGGAGTAGAACCACGTATTATGGGAATAGGTCCCGTAAAGGCTATTCCAAAAGTACTTAATCAATCTGGATTAAATTTAAATGATATATCTCTTATAGAGTTAAATGAAGCTTTTGCCTCACAATCAGTTGCTGTAATTAATGAATTAGATTTAGATAAAGATATAATAAATGTAAATGGAGGAGCAATTTCATTAGGTCATCCTCTAGGATGTACTGGAGCAAAATTAACTGTTCAAATCATTGATGAAATGAGAAAAAGAAACTTAAACAACAAGTATGGTCTTGTAACTATGTGTGTTGGAACAGGTCAAGGTGCAGCTGGGATTTTCGAATTTATAAAATAATTAAATATGAAAGAAAAAATCAACATAAAGGGAGGAGAGTTTATTGTTAAAGAAACAGAATCATCTAATGTTTTTACTCCTGAAGATTTTTCAGAAGAACATAAAATGATGATAAACTCTGTAATAGAATTTAATGAGAGAGAGGTAATTGCTAAAAAAAGTCGATTTGAAGCTAAAGATTTTAAACTAACTGAAGAAGTTATGGAAAAGGCAGGCGAAATGGGGTTTTTAGGAGTTAATGTTCCTGAAAAATATGGTGGTATGGGTATGGGATTTGTAGCAACAATGCTTGTATGTGAATATATGTCAAGCGGAAGCGGATCAGTAAGCACTGCATTTGGAGCTCACACTGGTATTGGGACTATGCCTATTTTGTTTTATGGGACTGAAGATCAAAAGAAAAAATATTTGCCTAAACTTAGTTCAGGTGAATGGTTTGGCTCATACTGTTTAACGGAACCTAACGCTGGAAGTGATGCAAATTCAGGGAAGACAACTGCTGAATTAACAGCTGATAAAAAGCATTATAAAATTAATGGTCAAAAAATGTGGATTTCAAATGCAGGATTTGCAAAATTATTTATCGTATTTGCAAGAATAGAAAATGATAAAAATATAACCGCCTTTATTGTTGAGAAAGAAGAAAATAATGGAATTGTGCTAGGAGAAGAAGAAAAAAAACTTGGAATAAGAGCATCTTCTACCAGGCAAGTGTTTTTTAATGACACAACTATTCCAGTTGAAAATATGCTAGGTAAAAGAGGTGAAGGATTCAAAATAGCTGTGAATTCATTAAATGTAGGTAGAATCAAATTGGGCGCTGCATGTATTGATTCTGAAAGAAGAGCTATAACAGCAGCTATTCAGTATGCAAATGACAGAAAACAATTTAGTACAAGTATTTCAGAATTTGGGGCTATTAAATATAAGATTGCAGAAATGGCAACAAATGCATATGTTAATGAGGCTGCTTGCTATAGAGCAGCAAAAGATATAGAGGATCATATAAAAAATTTAATCTCAGAGAATTACTCAGAACAAGATGCAGAATTAAAAGCTTTAGAAGAATTTGCTATTGAATGTTCAATTATTAAAGTTGCTACATCTGAAGATATGCAAATATGTGCTGATGAAGGAATACAAATTTTTGGTGGAATGGGATTTTCTGAAGAAACTCCTATGGAAGCCGCATGGAGAGATGCAAGAATAGCAAGAATTTACGAAGGAACAAATGAAATTAATAGAATGGTATCCATCGGCATGCTTCTTAAAAAAGCTATGAAAAAAAATATCGATATATCAAATCCAACCAAAGCAGTTTTTAAAGAAATTATAGGATTACCATCATTTTCATTTAAATCAAAAGATTACTCAACTCTATTTACAGAAGAAAAAATAATGCTAAAGAATTTGAAAAAAGTTTTTTTAATGATTAATGGATTTGCAGTTAAAAAATTTGGCAAAGATCTTGATAAACATCAGCAGACAATTATGGCATTATCAGATATACTAATAGAAATATACATGGCTGAGTCAGGAATATTAAGATCAGAAAAAAATGCTAAAAGATTTGGCCAAGAAAATTATAAAATTCAAATAGATATTTCTAAATTATACTTGTACAATGCAGTAGATATTATCTATAAAACATGTAAACAAATTATTATTTCTATTTCTAGAGGAAGTAAGCAAAAAATGCTTTTAAGAGGATTAAGGAAATTTACAAAATATAAAAACTATCCCGATATAATAGGGATAAGAAATAATATTGCAGAAAAAGTTAAAAATGAAAACAGATATTGTTTTTAAACAAAAAATTAAGACCACTCTCTTCTCTTATTTAATTCTTGCTGAATCTTTAAATCCTGCTCAGATATAACTTTTAAATAAGATTGATGCTGCTCTATTGAATACTCTATTTTTTTGACTATTTCTTCGATAGATTCATTTTCATAATCAATTTTTAAAGCAGGTTTTATCTCCATAGTTTGTAATATATTTTTCTTTTTAATCCTAAGCCCTTTCTTATCAAAAGATCTTCTAAATCCATCAATAACAATAGGTATAACAATTGGCTTGTATTGTTTAATTAATAGTGCTGTTCCCTTTCTTATGGGTTTAAAAGGAGTAGTAGTTCCCTGTGGAAAAGTAATTACCCAGCCATCATTTAAGGCTATTCCTATTTTTGAAATATCACTCATTTTTACTTGTCTATTAATATCTTTCCCCTTACTTCTCCAAGTTCTCTCAATACTAATAGATCCTGCATAGGCTAATATTCTGGGCAGTAATCCTGAAGTCATTGTTTCCTTAGCTGCTATGAAGTATAAATTTAATTTTGGGTTCCATAGGTATCCAACATTTTTTATTGAATCAACCCTTCCTTTTAAACTTGCGTTAAATACATGAAACATAGAAACTACATCTGCAAAATAAGTTTGGTGATTAGAAACAAATAGAACATTTTTATCAGGTAAGTTCTTTATAACATCTGATCCTTCAATTTTTAGTTCATTAAAACCTCGGAATCTCCTATGAGTTAAGACACCGAAAATTCTTATTAGCCATTTTTTAAAATACAGGATGTGGCCAAAAGGATTTCTTTTAATAATACCCATATAAAAAATTTGAATACAAAAGTATGAAAAAAGTTATATAACAGAATTAATAATATCCTTAACTTCTGACAATATCATTGCTGTAGCTCCCCATACAAAATGATCATTAAATTTATAAGCTGGAACAAGTGTATCTAAATGTCTGTTTGAAATATGAGGACCTTTCGTATTCACTACATTTCCCGTATTTAGTAGCTGATCTAAATCAATATTAATTATTTCCTGCACTTCATTCTTATCCTTATAAAAAAGAAGTTTTTTTGATGCAAATACCATAAATGGAGTAATATCATAATTACTAGGTGGAATATATAAATTCTCCAATTTTCTAATTAATTTAATCTCATCTACATTAACCCCAATTTCTTCATTAGTTTCTCTTAAAGCAGTTTCATATATATTTTTATCGTTTTTTTCAGTTCTTCCTCCAGGAAAACTTATTTGTTTTGAATGAACACCATCATATTCATTTCTTAAAATTAATGTAAAAAAAATATTGTTATTAATTGGATGAAACAATACTGACACGCCTGCCTTTTTTGAGTTATTGTATTTCTTTTTTGATAAATCTAATAGGTATTTTCTATATGGTGGAGCCATTTTTAAATGAGAAATACTAGGATCACTAACAAAATCTTTAATTTTTGGAATAATTTTCAAAAATCTATTAATTGTCATTTTGAATTAGTTTAATGAACTATAAAATTATTTTTCTCTAATTTTTAATGACCACTCAAAAATAAATTCAGAAACTGTTATTTTATTTTGATTTATACCTTTAGAAGATAAAGTTATGGTTTGAGGAGTATTGGAAGAAATTAGTTTATCCATCATTTCATCTATGCTATTTCCTTCACTACAATTAAAAACTATTGTTCCTGTAGCTTTTTTATAATAATTAGACTTACTTGAAATTAACAGCATAGATATATCATATCCACTTTTATTAATCTTATCAGTTAACATTAAAGCAGTAGTTAATTCAGCGGCCATTCCTTGTGCTGCCCAAAACATTGATTTATACGGATTTTGATTAAACCAATTATGGGTGATTTTAACACTACACTCATAAGAATTTATAGATTTTACTCTTGCACCACAAAAATAGGCTGCAGGCAATTTTGTTAATAAGAATATATTGTATTTTAAAAATTTCATTTATTTTGATGCTAAATATTTTTCTGCATCAAGTGCTGCCATACAACCAGTGCCAGCAGCTGTAACTGCTTGTCTATATACATGATCTGCAGCATCTCCAGAAACAAACACTCCAGGAATATTAGTTTTTGAAGTTCCCGGCTCATTTATAATATATCCTGTCTCATCCATTTCTATGTAAGGTTTGAATATTTCAGTGTTTGGTGTATGTCCAATTGCTACAAAAAAACCTGTTATAGGAATATTTTTTTCTTCTTTTGTTTTATTATTGAATACAGCCACGCTCTCAACAACACTTCCATTACCTAAAACCTCTTTAGTTTCAGTGTTATATAGAATTTCAATATTACCTGTTCGCTCTACTCTTTCTTGCATAATTTTGGAAGCTCTAAATTCATCTCTTCTAACTAACATAGTTACCTTATTGCATAACTTTGATAAATAGTGTGCTTCTTCACAGGCTGAATCCCCTGCTCCAACTATAGCTACATCTTGATCTTTGTAAAAAAATCCATCACATACAGCGCATGCAGAAACACCGCCTCCTAATTCTAAATATTTTTTTTCTGAATCTAACCCTAAATATTTAGCAGATGCTCCAGTAGCAATAATAACACTTTCACAAAGTAATTCATCTTGATCATTAACCCACAATCTTAAACTATTATTGAAATCAACTTTAGTTATCCATCCATTCCTTATTTCAGTTCCAAAACGCTCTGCTTGTTCTTGTAATTCTACCATCATCTCTGGTCCAGAAACCCCCTTAGGATATCCAGGGAAATTTTCAACATCAGTTGTTGTAGTAAGTTGACCTCCAGGCTGTATTCCTTGATATAAAACGGGTTTCATATTTGCTCTTGCTGCATAAATAGCGGCTGTATATCCAGCTGGCCCCGAACCTATAATCAAACATTTTATTTTTTCAGCCATAATAGTAATTCAAATATAAGAATAAATCTATGTATTTTTCTCTTTGAAATTATATAAAATTCAATAGTAGATGAATATTCTATTTTTTGTAAATTGAAGAAAAAATAGAATGAAATATTTTTTTATAAAATTTATATTTTCTCTTTACTTTAGTTTATTCTCCACTACAATATACAGTGATGAATTCTCTTATGAAATAATAGTCTCTGATATTGAAGTGCCTTGGGGATTTGTTTTTTTAGAAGATAATTCAATATTAATTACTGAAAGAAAAGGTGAACTAATCCATTTTATTAATGGGAAAAAAATAAAACTAAACGGGTTACCAGAGATCATTGCAAAAAACCAAGGTGGTTTATTGGATATAGAACTTCATCCAGACTATAAAAATAATGGCTGGATATATATATCATATTCTTCTTCAAATGAAAACAAGAGTGGATCTAATACTTCCATAATGAGGTTTAAACTAGAAAATAATAATTTAGTTCAAAAAGAAATTATTTACAAGGCTCTACCCAATAGCAAAAGAGATAGACACTATGGAAGTAGAATTGAATTTGATGAAAATAATTACTTATACTTTTCAATTGGTGATAGAGGTAATCGAGATATAAATCCACAAAATATTAATAGAGATGGGGGGAAAATATATAGAGTTTTTGATAATGGTGAAATACCAATTGATAATCCTTTTATAAGTAATAGACTCGCAAAAAAAGCAATTTATAGTTACGGTCATAGGAATCCACAAGGCATGGTTGTTAATCCATTTACTAAAGAATTATGGGTACATGAGCACGGACCAAGAGGAGGAGATGAAATTAATATTATAAAAAAAGGAGCTAATTATGGATGGCCCGTAGCTAGTTTTGGAATAAATTATATAGGCACAAAATTTACTGATAAAACCACAATACCAGGGATGGAAGACCCTGTTCATTATTGGGTCCCATCAATTGCTCCTAGTGGCATGGCTTTTATTAATTCTGATATATATCCAAATTCAAAAGGAGATTTATTAATCGGATCATTAATATTTCAATACCTTCATAAATGCAAAATAAAAGATAATAGAGTCTACAAAGAAGATAGAATATTAGAAGGTATAGGAAGAGTAAGGTCTATTAGACAAGGACCAGATGGATATATGTATATTGGAGTTGAAAATTTAGGCATAATAAAACTTGTATTAAAAAAATAAATTAGATGTTAGTTATTGGTATAACAGGAGGTACTGGAAGTGGTAAAACTACTATTGTAGAGGAAATAAAAAAAGAGTTTAGCAAAAGTGATATTGGTTTTATTTCGCAGGATTCATATTACAATGATAATGGCAACTTAAGTTTTGAAGAAAAAAACAGAATTAATTTTGACCATCCCGATGCTGTAGATTTTGATTTAATGATTGAGCATTTAAAATTATTAAAAAATGGAAAAAATGTTAATCAGCCTATATATTCATTTTTTGATCATAACAGAACTGAAAAGACTAAATTAATTGAACCAAAAAAAATAATAGTTATTGAAGGACTCTTAATCTTAACTAATAAAAAGTTAAGTGACTTAATTGACATCAAAGTTTTTATTAATTCTAAATCTGATCTAAGATTTAATAGAAGGCTCAATAGAGACATAAATGAAAGGGGAAGGTCTGAAGAAGAAGTTATTGAATTATTTAATAAAAGATTAAATGAAATGCATAAGTTATATGTTGAACCAATGATGAAATGTTGCGACATAATTATTGATAACAATACAAATAATTCAATAGAGGTAGATCCACTAATAAATATTATTAAAAATAATTTGTAAGATGAAAATTAAAATTCCTTCAATATTTAAAAATATTTATTTCATAATTTTTTTTCTATTTACAATATGGATGTTATTTTTTGACAGTAATTCTTGGTTGGTACACAGAGAATTGAATGCTAAGATTGATAAATTGGAGAATCAAAAAGAGTTTTATAATAAAGGAATAAACTTAGATAAAGAAAAATTAACAAAGATGAAAACTGATAGTGGGCTTGAAGAATATGCAAGAGAAAAGCTATATATGAAAAAAGAAGATGAAGAAATATTTATAATAGCATTTGACACTTTAAATGAATAATAGCTATTATGGAGAAAAGAATCTTAAATGAATTTATTAAAACTGATCCCAAGTTATGGAAAAAAAACATCCTAGATGATCTTCAAAAACTGGGATACAATGAAATTCCAAAATATAATTCTAAAGAAAATATAATAATTGAACCATTCTATACTGATAATGTAAAAAGTATAGACTCTAAATATCCTAAAAGCTGGAGTATAGCACAAAAAATAAATGTAAACAATTCACTGGATGGAAATTCAAAAGCTTTAGAGCTAATTAAAAAGGGTGCTAATAGCATTCATTTTAATATTCAAAATAGCTCAATTTCTTTAGAAGATTTATTAAATAAAATACCTATAGATAAAATAGAGCTATTTTTTAAAATTAATTCATGCTCTAATTCCTTCTTAAAATCATTAAATAAACTAGCAAAAGACTCAAAATCATTTAACATTAGTCATGACCCTATTGGGTTACTAGCAAAATCTGGAAATTGGGAATACTCAATGGATGATGATTTAAATAGCTTAAAAAGTAAAATTTTTCTGTTAACCAACTTTAAAAATTCAATAGTTATTGAATCAGGGCTATATCAAAATTCTGGGGCTAATATATTTGAAGAAATTGCATTTAGCCTTAGTCATGCAAATGAATATTTAAATTTTTTTAATGGAGATGTTGCAAATAAAATAGCATTTAATATTTCTATTGGACCTAATTATTTTTTTGAAATAGCAAAATTAAAAGCATTAAAACTTTTATGGGAGACCATTACAAAAGAATATAATTTCACCGTTTCATCCCCACACATAATCGCCACCCCATCTAATAGAAATAAAACTATATATGACTATAATAATAATATTTTAAGAACTACAACAGAATGCATGTCAGCTATATTTGGAGGAGCAAAAACAATATCAAATATTACTTATGATAATATATTTAATGTGGAAAATGAATTCTCTGAAAGAATTGCGTTAAATCAATTATTAATCATAAAGCATGAAACAAATATAGATAAAGTAAAAAATGCAGCAGATGGATCACATTATATTAATGATTTGACAAACACAATAGCTCAAGAATCATTAGTGATTTTTAAGTTGATAGAAAAAAATGGAGGGTTTATTAAATCTCTAGAGAAAAATATAATTCAAAGTAGAATTAAAAAAAGCCGCAAGATTGAGCAAAAACTTTTTAATGAAGCTAAGGAAAAGCTAATTGGAATAAATATCTATTCTGATATAAATAGGAAAATTAAATCTGAAGTTACTAAAGAAATTGTAAAATCCCAGATTAAAACTGACACTATAATTGAGCCTATTTATGAAATTAGATTATCTGAAAAAATTGAATTAAACAGAATTAGCAATGAGTAGGAAAATACTTGAAAATATTAATTTAGATAAATTAGATTCTTTAAAATCATATAAAGAAAAGAATGAGATTTTTCAAACTTCAGAGGACATTGATTTAAAATCATATTATGATAAAGATGATATAAAAAATCTTGAACATATTCATTTTGGAGCAGGTATAGAACCTTTTTTAAGAGGTCCATATTCAAGCATGTATGTTACTAAGCCATGGACCATAAGACAATATGCTGGTTTTTCTACTGCAGAAGAGAGCAACATGTTTTATAAAAGAAATTTAAAGTCTGGACAGAAAGGCTTATCCGTTGCATTTGATTTACCTACTCATCGTGGGTATAATTCAGATAACAAAAGAGTTTATGGTGATGTTGGTAAAGCTGGTGTTGCAATTGATTCAGTAGAAGACATGAAGATATTATTTGATGGTATTCCACTTGACAAAATGAGTGTTTCCATGACTATGAATGGTGCTGTATTACCAATAATGGCATTTTACATCGTTGCAGCAAATGAGCAGGGAGTTAAAACCTCAGACTTAAAGGGGACTATTCAGAATGATATATTGAAGGAATATATGGTTAGAAATACATACATATATCCACCAAAAGAATCTATGGAAATCGTATCAAACATCTTTAAATATACTAGTAAAAAAATGCCAAAATTTAATAGTATTAGTATATCAGGATATCATATGCAGGAAGCTGGAGCTACAAATGATCTAGAGCTTGCCTATACTCTAGCAAATGGATTAGAATATGTAAAAAATGGAATAGCTGCTGGTCTTAAAATTGATGAATTTGCGCCAAGATTATCATTTTTTTGGGGAATTGGAATGAACCATTTTATGGAAATTGCAAAACTAAGGGCAGCAAGAGTTTTATGGGCCAAACTAATTAAGCAGTTCAATCCTAAATCCAATAAATCAATGGCTTTAAGAGCTCATTGCCAAACAAGTGGTTGGAGCCTAACTAGACAAGATCCATTCAATAACATTACTAGAACTACAATTGAAGCCTGTTCTGCCGTATTTGGTGGTACTCAAAGCCTTCATACTAATTCATTAGATGAAGCGATAGCATTACCTACTGATTTTTCAGCTAAAATTGCCAGAGACACACAATTATTTCTTCAAAATGAGATTAAAATTACTAATACAGTAGACCCATGGGGAGGAAGTTATTATTTAGAATCATTAACTGATAATCTAATTAAAAAATCGTGGAAACATATAGAAGAAATTGATAATCTTGGAGGAATGACTAAGGCTATTGAAAAAGGCATACCAAAACTTAGAATTGAACAAGCAGCTACTAAAAAACAAGCAAAAATTGACTCAAAAGAAAGCATTATTGTTGGTGTAAATAAATTCAAATCATCTGAAGAAGATGATATTCAATATCTAGAAGTTGACAACAATAAAGTAAGAAATCAACAAATTGACAGAATTAATAAATTAAAATTAAATAGAGATAATATAAAAGTTGAAACAGCATTAGTTAATTTAAAGAATGCTGCAAAAAATAAAAATAAAAATTTATTAGCTTTGGCAATAGAAGCAGCAAAAGAAAGGGCTACATTAGAAGAAATTAGTCAATCTCTTGAAGATGTTTATGGTAGATATCAATCAGAAATAAAAACTTTTACAGGAGTGTATAAATCTAATATAAAAAATAATGAATCATTTAATAAGGCTATTAAATTGGCTGATGATTTTGCTAAAAATGATGGTAGACGCCCAAGAATATTAGTTGCAAAGATTGGACAAGACGGCCATGATAGAGGAGCAAAGATAGTTGCAACAGGTTTTGCAGATATTGGATTTGATGTAGATATAGGACCTCTTTTTCAAACTCCAGAAGAAGTAGCAAAGCAAGCTATTGAAAATGACGTGCATATTGTGGGTATTTCTACACTTGCTGGGGGTCATAAGACGTTAGTTCCTAAATTAATTGAAGAACTAAAGAATTATGGAAGAGATGATATTCTGATAATTCTAGGTGGTGTAATCCCTAAACAAGATTATAATCTTCTTATAAAAAATGGTGTGGCAGCAATTTTTGGTCCAGGATCTAAAATCAGTGATACAGCTATAGAAATTCTTAATTTACTAATTAAGAATCTTTAATATTTTTAACAAATCGTGTTAACAAGTAATATTTTAAATCAAATCAAATAATTGTACATTTATTCGAAGTTATTTCTAAGAAAAAATGGCAAAAGTAATTGCAATATCTAATCAGAAAGGCGGTGTCGGGAAAACAACAACAGCTGTTAATTTATCCTCTTGCCTAGGTATACTTGAAAAAAAAGTATTGCTTGTAGATCTAGACCCTCAAGCAAACGCAACTTCTTCTCTAGGTATAGAAGATGAAATGATTAAAAACGGAATTTATCAATTATTTGAAAAATCATGCTCAATTACAGATTGTATAATTGAAAATAAAATTATCAATGTAGATATTATTCCTTCACATATTGATTTGGTTGGAATTGAAATTGAATCCATAGATCTGATTGATCGAGAATATATTTTGATGAATGCTATTGAAAATATTAAAAAAAAATATGATTATATCATAATAGACTGTCCACCTTCTCTAGGCTTATTAACAATAAATGCATTAACTGCATCTAATTCAGTTATTATTCCGATACAATGTGAATATTTTGCACTAGAAGGACTTGGAAAACTTTTAAATACAATTAAGGGTATTCAAAAAATTCATAATAAAAAACTATCTATTGAAGGATTAGTTCTTACCATGTATGATTCAAGATTAAATTTATCAAACCAAGTAATTAAAGAAGTAAAATTACATTTTGACGAAATGGTTTTTAAAACAATTATTCACAGAAATGTAAAATTAGGTGAAGCTCCAAGCTATGGTGAAAGCATATTAGAATATGATGTTAATAGTACTGGAGCTAATAATTATCTAAATTTGGCAAGGGAATTGATATTAAATAATTAATAATGGCAAAAGCAACAAAAAAACAAGCATTAGGTAGGGGCTTATCATCGATTCTAAAAGAAGATGGCAATATAAGACAATCTTTGAATTTTAAACGAAAGAATGCTAGTATTGATAATATAGATATTAACTTAATTAGTGTAAACCCTTATCAACCTAGATCAAGTTTTAATGAAGAATCGCTAAAAGAACTCACAACTTCAATAAAAAATATTGGTGTAATTCAACCAATTACCGTAAGAAAAATTAAAAAAAACTCATATCAATTAATTTCTGGAGAAAGAAGACTAAAGGCATGTAAAAAATTAGAGTTAAAGAATATTCCAGCTTATATAAGAACTGCCAATGATCAGGAGTCGTTAGAAATGGCTCTAATTGAAAACATTCACAGGCAAGACCTAGATGCTGTAGAAATAGCTATGTCATATAAAAGACTTATTGATGAAATAAATTTAACTCAAGAAGAACTCAGTAATAAAATTGGAAAAGATAGAACAACTATAACAAATTATTTAAGGCTTTTAAAATTAAACCCAATAATTCAAAGTGGGATTAAAGATGGCTTTATATCTATGGGACATGGAAGAGCAATAATTAATATTGAAAATAGATCTAATCAAATTAAAGTATATGAAACTATTATTTCTAAAAATCTCTCTGTAAGAAATACTGAAGAACTAGTAAAAAAATATAAAAAACCAAACGGAACAAATATTAAAATTGAAAAACCAAAATATATTAAAAATGCAATAGAGAGATTGTCTAAAATTTTTAAAACCAGTGTAAAAATTAATATGTCAAAAAATAAGATAGGTAGAATAATTATCCCCTTTAAATCAGAAGCTGAATTTAAAAAAATTAATAAAAAATTAAATGATTTATAGAAATATCATAATCATAATATTGTTTCTAATTTCAACTCAAAATCTTCATTGTCAAACAAGTAAAGATGATGATCAAAAACAAGTATTGGGTCCTGCTAAAGCAGCATTTTACTCAGCGGTTCTCCCAGGATTAGGTCAAGTATATAATAAAAAATATTGGAAAGTGCCTATAGTTTATGGTGCGTTAGCAGGAGGTGTTTATTATTTCAATAAAAATAATAACCTATATCACAAATATAGAGATGCATACAAAAGAAGATTAGCTGGCTTTACTGATGATGAGTTTTATGGAAATGGGTCTGTTCCTGCAATTTCAAATGATGGACTAATAAGGGCTCAAAAAAGCTTAAAACGAAATAAAGAACTATCCATTTTAGTTACTATAGGAATTTATGCACTAAATATTATCGATGCTAATGTTGACGCTCATTTGCTACAATATAATCTTGACGATAATCTTTCACTAAGCCCAAAATTAAATTATAATGAAATAAATTCCACTTCTAATTTGTCATTATCATTAAAATTAGAATTATAAATTATATTTTTTTTAACAAAGGTTTTTTATTAATTACTTTTAGAATAAGCTAATTTTGAAAAATATTATGATTATAAACTTATAATGAAGACTTTACTTATTATTTTATTTATTATTAATTTAATTCATGGCTTAGGAACATGGAAATTATATTCTAAAGCTGGCTATAAATTATGGGAAGCATTTATACCTGTTTATAGTATAATTATCTTACTGAAAATAATTAATAGATCAAGATGGTGGATTATACTTTTGACACTTCCTGTAATTAATGCAATAATGATACCTGTACTATGGGTAGAGTTATCAAGAAGTTTTGGAAAAAACACTTATTTAGACACTTTTTTATCAATTGTATCTTTAGGATTTTACAACTATTATCTAAACTACTTTTCTGAGGTTGAATATGTAGCTAACAGAGATATAAACCCTAAAAGTTCAAATGGTGAATGGACTAGTTCATTAATTTTTGCAATTGTAGCTGCAACAATAATTCACACTTATTTTATTCAACCATATACCATTCCTACATCTTCATTAGAAAAAACATTACTTGTAGGAGACTTTTTATTTGTTAGTAAGGTGAATTACGGTGCTAGAATACCTATGACTACAATTGCTGCCCCAATGGTTCATGACACACTTCCTTTTATAAAAAAGAAATCTTATTTAAACAAAAATCAAATTCCATATATAACTGAACTTCCATATTTAAGGTTCCCTGGTTTTGAAAAAATTAAGAATAATGATATCGTAGTTTTTAACTGGCCAGTTGATACAATGGTAAATATGTATTATACTGATAAAAACTATTATAAGCCTATTGATAAAAAAACAAATTACGTTAAAAGAGCTGTAGGTATTGCTGGAGACACTCTAGAAGTAATAAATGGATATGTTTATATTAATGGGGAAAAGAATATTTTGCCTGATGAAACTAAACTTCAATTTTCATATTTAGTTCAGCCAAAAAAAAATAGATTTAGTAAACGGGTAATGATCAATAACTATGATATTACCGATGCATTTGGAATCATAAATAAAAATAATACCTATAAGTTCATGGGAATTAGTGATAATTCAATGAACAAATTTAAATTTCATCCAAATGTTGAATGGATAGCTAAAGATACTCTTCCAAAAGGTTATAGAGATTCAACTGTTTTTCCTCAAAGTGAAAATTATGAATGGAATAATGATTTTTTTGGACCAATTTACATACCAAAAAAAGGTGAAACAATAGAAATAAACAACAATAACATTCACTTGTATAAGCGACTAATCGATGTGTATGAAAACAATGATTTATTAATTAAAGGTGATAAAGTATTTGTTAATAATAAAGAAGCTTCCAAATATACTTTTAAACAAAATTATTATTGGCTTATGGGAGATAACAGGAGTAATTCTCAAGATTCAAGATCATGGGGATTTGTTCCATTTGACCACGTAGTTGGAAAACCTGTGTTTAAATGGTTTAGCTGGGATTCAAATGCTAAAGGACTCAGTAAAATTAGATGGAATAGATTATTTACTTCAATTAGCGGAACTGGTGGGCCTATTAATCTATTTTTTGGATTCATTACAATCCTAATAATTTTTTGGCTTTTAAGTATTGATTATAGTAATTTTAAAAAAGGATGGAATAAATCTAAAAATTAAATGGATTTAATAATTCACCCTAATTATCTCCCAAGTACCTCACAATTCTTATTGATAGCTAATTCAAAAAAATTAGTTTTTGAAATTAATGACCATTTTCTAAAACAAACATTTAGAAATAGAACATATATCTATGGAGCGAACGGAAAACTAATATTGTCTATTCCTGTAATTCATTCACAAAAAAATAGAAAATTACTTAAAGACATTAAAATATCATATAGTCATGATTGGCCCACTCAACATTGGAAATCATTTCAAATTTCATATAGAAGTTCACCGTTTTTTGAATACTATGAGGATAAACTAATTGATCTATATAAAAAAAGAGAGAAATATTTATTTGACTTTAATTTAAAATCAATAGATATTATTTCTGAAATGCTAAAAATTAATTTAGAATATAAATTCACTAAAAAATATGAAGATAATTATTCTGATAAATTAGATTATAGAAAAAATTATAAAAAAATAGACTCTGAATATCAAATTAATAAGTATACACAAGTGTTTGAATCAAAGCATGGTTACATAGAAAATTTATCAGTCTTAGACCTTATATTTAATGAAGGTCCTAATGCAAATAATTTCTTAATACCTAGTTAATATTAAATTTTGAGACAATTGGGAAATGATCTGTAAAATCAACTTTTTCTATTTTAAAATCATTTACTTTAAATAATTTATCTACCAATATAAAGTCTATTCTTAAAGGGATTGAATTATAATTATATGTTTGACCTAAAAAATTACCTTTTTCAACAAAAGAATCCTTTAAATCTGATTTAATTAAATTGTATATATAAGAAAAAGCTGTATTATTAAAATCACCTGAAACAACTACTCTGTAAGGTGAGCTACTAATATGCGACTTTAAAACCTCTGCCTGAGTTTGTTGTATTTGAAATGTATTATTTAAATCTTTCAATAATTTATCAGAATTCTCATTAAATTCTGAAACTTCTAGACTCTTATCAAACTTAAAAGACTGTAAATGGATATTGTAAATTCTTATCGTATCTCTATTTATTATAATATCAGTAAAAATTGCACCATTATTAGAGTTTTCAAATTTGATTGTTCCAGATGAGTAAATTGGAAACCTGGAAAATGTTGCCTGACCAAAACTAAGATATCCTTCTCTTAAAGATTCAAATTTATAAGGATGAGACTCTAGTTCAAACGGAAATTTATTACTATACTCTTGAAATCCTATAATATCTAATTCTAGTTTACTGGTATATTCTAGTATACTATCTCTACTTAACTTTTGTTCTAATTCATTATTAAATTTATTATAATTAAATACATTAACATTATAACTCATTACCGAAAGGTTATTGCCACCAACATATTCTGAATTATTTGAAAAATTGATAAATGATATCAAATAGTTATAACCTAATAGAATGACAACTAATGATAAAATAAATTGTTTTTTTAGCTTGATAATCCAATAAAAAATAAATAGAATATTAATTATAAAAATTATCGGGATAAATAAACTAAGTAATGAAAGGTGGGATAAAATGGAGGGCTTAATTTCAGGAATTAAATAGGAAAACAGTAAAATGAAAGCAAAAACAGAGTTAATTACATACATTAACCTGTCAAATAAATTTAATTTCTTCATAGCATTATTTTTTGCCTGCCTTAAACAAAAATTCTTTTTCGCTTTTGGTTAAATTGTCATATCCACTTTTACTTATTTTGTCTAATATTAAATCAATTTTTTTCTGTTTAGAAAAATCAGCTGATGAATTATTTTTCTTATTTGATTTTTTAGTTTTAGTGAAATACTTTTTAAAATCTCCAAAACCATATAATGAGATATAATAATAAAATCCTGCTAAATATCCTCCAATATGCGCAATTGCGCCTCCGTCAGGGCTATCATTGGCGAATAATCTTATTATATCCATAAAAAAGAGTAAGAACATTAGATATTTAAATTCAAATTTTATAAATGAAATTTTTATTATTTTATTTGGCATAAAACAAAACATAAAAAATAATAGCGCATAAGCGCCTGCTGAAGATCCTATCAATGTACCGCTCTGATTAAAAAAAGCAAGAAAAAATAGACCTCCTAATATTATTCCTGTAAAAAATATCCTAATAGGAATTTTTTCACCATATAAATTCATTAGGCTAGAAGATGAATAATATATTAAAATCATCATAAATATTAACTCATAGAGCCCTTCATGAATAAATGCATAAGTTAATAAGGACCATGGATTATATATATAATCGTGGGTTAAAGCAAAATATTCATTGATATACGTTATACTAGATAATTTTAGAATTATATAAAAAATGTATACTAGAATATTTAATACAATTATTTTTTCAAATGAGTTTGAGTTTCTAAACCTATGTGATATATCAGAGAAAATACTACTCATCTAATTCCAACGATTACTATTAAATTGATTTATTCTCCAATAATACATTATTAGGAACCCTGTTAATGCACCTCCTAAATGCGCTACATAAGCTGTATTGCTTGGACTAAATATAGAGACGCCGGTAGTAGCTGAAATTAAGTCCAATAAAATTATTCCAGGAATAAAATATTTTGCTTTTATTGGAACTGGAAAAAACATTAACATCAATTTATTTTCTGGAAAAAACATTCCAAAAGCAACTAAAACACCCATTATTGCACCTGATGCTCCTACCATTAATGAATTAAATGATGACATAAAACTTAATAATTCAGCATCTCCCAATATAGAAGACCAGGCAGTATTATACTTTCCTTGATTTAGAATTTCAAATATTTGAGAAGAATCATAACCAGAACTAATTAGTATTTCAAGATTAGTATAAAAAATAAAATACAGATAAATTAATTGAATTATAGCAGCTCCTAATCCACATGAAATATAAAAAAATAAAAACCTTTTAGAACCTAATACTCTTTCTATCTGAACACCAAACATCCACAATGTAAACATATTAACTAAAATGTGCATTGAACCTCCATGCATAAACATGTGAGTTATTATTTGCCAAAACTTAAAGGAATTATTCTCAGGGAAACGTAAGCCTAAAAATGAATAAACTAAATCCATATTTCCTGACAATGTAGTCCCAATAAACATTATAATATTTATGATTAATAATTGCTTGACTATTTCAGTTATTCTCATATTATTTAATTATAGGAATTTTTTTTCAAGCTCATCAAAAGTGATTGTATGATATATCTTCTTGTTAAATGGAGAAACATTAGGTTCCTTACATGCAAATAAACTGTTTACAATGTATTCTTGTTCATCAATTAAAAGTTTTTTACCATTTTTAATTGCCAGACTTTTTGACATTAATTTTGCTGTTAAATCTGATTTACTGAAATTTTTATCAGGAATTTCATCTTTTATATTATTCAATAAATCTTCAATATAGGATTCAACTTTATTAGGGTCTAAAAAAGTAGGTATAGCCTCAAAATTTAAATCATTATTTGAGATTTTTTTGAATAAAAATCCTGAAGATTTAAGTAGTTTTTTATAATTGAATAATAAATTAACTTCTTGAATCGAAAGATTCATTTTTAAAGGATTAACTAATTTTTGAGGGGTTGAACCATCAACAGTTATAAATTTCAAAAATTTCTCATATAATATCCTCTGATGTGCTCTATTCTGATTAATAATAACAATGCCTGATTTAATTTTATTAATCAAATATTTTTTATTTAACTGATAAACTGAATTTGAATCAAAATTATTATCATCCTTAAAATCTAATGTATTTACTCTACTATCCTCTTCAATAGAATTTATTTGATCTTGGTTAAATTGGCTATTTTTATCTAAATCCAAATATATATTTTCTGAGGATTTAGTATTGGTCGTTTGAAACGGATTATAATTTTCATTAATATCTATTCCAACACCTTCCACTACTTTTTTATTTCTATAAGAGTATGGCAACTCCATATTTTTATCATGACTGAAATCTAATATAGGTGCAATATTAAATTGCCCAAGGCTATGCTTTACAGCGGATCTTAAGATTGCATATATTGAATGCTCATCATCAAACTTGATTTCAGTCTTAGTAGGATGAATATTTATATCAATAGATTTAGGGTTAACATCCATAAATAAAAAATATGATGGATTATATTTTAAATCAATTAAACCCTCAAATGCAGTGTTTACAGAGTGATTTAAGTATGGGCTTTTTATAAATCTATTATTTACAAAGAAAAATTGTTCTCCTCT
>SGZI01000001.1 GCA_004213965.1 Flavobacteriales bacterium | reverse complement strand
CTAATCTTAATTACTTTTAATATGAATGCACAAGAAAACAATCTTCCTTTTTATGAAATAGGGGAGTATCCAAGTGAATATTCAGAAATTAATGTAGTATCCAGAATGATTGATGGTTTAGGATACAGATATTATTGGGCAACTGAATCCTTGAGTGAAAAGGATTTAAATTATAAGCCGAGTGATGATAGTAGATCTACTTTTGAGCTTGTAGAGCATATATATAATTTATCAATCGCTATTGTTAAAACTTTTGAAGGTCAGGAGTTTGATTTTACTCACGACAAGCACAACTTTAAAGAATATAGAGCAAAAACCCTTAACAACCTGCAAACCGTTAAGAACTATCTAAAGCAAACTGATGATCTTTCAAAACTTAAAATCGTATTAGTTCAAGGTGAGAATAAAATGACTTTCCCTTTTTGGAATCATATAAATGGACCTATTTCAGACGCAATATGGCATAGTGGACAAATCGTAGCAAACAGGCGAGCAAGCGGAAACCCAATAAATCCAAAAGTAAATGTTTTTGTAGGAAAAACTATGTAAGTCGTTGGTATGAAAAAACTACTATTATTTATAGTCATTGTCTTTTCTTTCTATTCTTGCAATAATGATGATAAGCCCAGGATAGGAATTTCAGGATTAGGAATTGAGTCTAGTACATTTTCTCCTGCTAGAACAACTGAAAAAGAATTCAATATTAAGTACGATGAGGCTATTTTCTCAAACTATTCTTTTTTTAATGACGATTACCTTGATAAAGCACATTGGCTTCCTTCAATGACAGGTAAAGCAATGCCTGGTGGAATTGTTACTAAAGAAGCTTATGAATTAATGGTTACAGATCTAATTGAAAGAACTAAAAAGACATTACCTTTAGATGGGCTATTTTTTGATATTCATGGAGCTATGAATGTCGAAGGTATGGTTGATCCTGAAGGGGATCTTATAAAAAGGATAAGGGATGTTGTAGGAAATAAAACAATAATATCTACTTCCATGGATTTACATGGAAATGTTTCAGAAAAATTAGCAATATATTCAGATCTTATAACATGTTATAGGATGGCTCCGCATGAAGATGCTATGGAGTCAAAGCAAAGAGCACTTGATAATTTAATCGAAAGAATAGAATCTAATAAAGGAAAGCCAAAACACAAAGCCTGGATTCCTGTGCCAATACTACTGCCAGGCGAACAAACTAGTACAAGGGTAGAGCCAGGAAAATCTCTTTATAGTAAAGTAAGTTTGGTTGCAGATAGGGAAGGAGTTATTGACGCAGCTATATGGATTGGTTATGCATGGGGAGATGCACCAAGAAATCATGCAGTTGTTATGGCTGTTGGAGATAACAAGAAAAATGTTACTGAAGGTGCTGAAGAACTTGCAGAACACTTTTGGGATGTAAGAGGTGAATTTGACTTTGTTGCTCCTACCACAACTCTAAAAACAAGTCTAAGCAAAGCATTTGAGTATTTAAATAATAGAATTACGGAAAAACCTTTCATTATCAGCGATATGGGGGATAACCCTACAGCAGGAGGAGCGGGCGATGTAACATGGACGTTAAATAAACTTTTAAATAGACCTGAATTTAGAAATGAAAATGGTCCAGAGCTTATCTATGCTTCTATTCCTGGTCCAGATTTAATTAATAATGCTATTAAAACTAAAATAGGAGATTATGTAGAAGGATATGTTGGTGCAATTGTAGATGATAGATATTCTCCGCCAATTAAATTAAGAGGAAAGTTAATCTCAATTAAATCTGGAGATATGAATGCTGAAGTTGAGGCTGTTATTCAGGTTGGAAGTATTAAAGTTATCGTAACTAAAAAGAGAAAGCCTTATCATTATTTATCTGATTTTACAGACTTGACTCTAGAACCATCTAAAACAGATATCCTGGTGGTTAAAATTGGGTATTTAGTCCCAGAGCTTTATGATGTCAGAGGAGATTGGATTATGGCTTTGACCCCAGGCGGTGTTGATCAAGATTTATATAGATTAGGCTATAAAAATATTAAAAGGCCTATGTATCCACTTGACAAAGACATGTCCACCCCGGACTTGTCTTCACGATTAATACAAGTTATAAACTAAACATATGTTTAAAAAATATAATGATTATATAAATAGTGAGTCATGTTATAAAATGATTTATTATATTTCATTTACATTTTTTATCCTCCCATTTATTATAATATCATATTATAATATTCCTTCAGCAGATGATTTTGTAAGAATTAATTCTCCTCAAGGATATTTTTATAACATTGTAGATTGGTATAAATCTGTTAATGGAAGATATTTTAATGCAATAATCTCTTTACCTGAATTTTGGTATAATAAGTGGGTGTATAAGTTAGTTCCTGTATTGTTTGGAGCAGTTTTTTATTTTTCATTAAACCATTTATACAAAACACTTTTCCACAATAATTTTCTTTGGAAAAAAAGACTTTTTGTTTTGTATGCATTGATATTTTTTATTTCAATTTTTATTTCAATTTCTCAAGGATTTTTTTGGTTTTCATCTGTAAGTGTTTATTTATTTCCGATATCCATTTTTATTTTTTTGTTTTCTGAAATTATAAGGATTATTAACATAAATAATGTTGATAGAAAAAAAATAGCACTATTGATTATATATATATTTATATGTGTGGGCAGTAATGAAATGATGCTTGTAATAGTTAATTTCATCTTATTTTTAGGATTTATACTTTACTACAATAACAAGTTATTGTATAGGGTGTTTAGTATTTTATTTTTATGGAGTGTTTTATGTTCTTTTGCTGTAATCTTTTCTCCTGGAAGTATTAAAAGACAATTGGTTTTTGAGTCTGGAGGAGATTTGTTATTTTCTTTAAAGAATGCCTATGTACATACATTAGATTTTTTTATATATGATGTATTTTACTCTAAATTAATTATAGCTTTAACAATTCTTATTATAATCACCAAATTAAAGTATTTAGAGAATTCTAAATCGATTAAGATTAAACCATTATTATTTATTCTACCAACAATATTAGTTCCTTTCATAATAACATTTGTTAGATACTATTCACAGGGAGAGTTAAGGTTAGATAATCAAGCTATTTTTGTCCAAGGGAGAGTATATAATTTCCATATTTTACTATCATATTTATTTTGGTTTATTAATTCATATTTCGTACTGGACTATTTAATAAAATTCAAAGTAATTAAAAATTTACTAGCTAAAATTTATTTAATAAAGCCTATAATTTTTATGTATATATTATATTCATTCATTTATAATACGAACATTAGAAATGTTTATGATGATCTAATTTCAGGTGATGTCCAAGAATATTATGGAGAATTAGCTTGGAGAAATAATTATGTAAGCAAAAACATTGATGAGGATTATTTACTTGTTCCAGAGCTTTCGGCAAAACCTAGAACTATTTATTTTGATGATATTACGAACGATCATAATAACTGGAAAAATAAATATTATTCCAGGGCAATGGGAACACAAGCTAAAATAAGTATATCTAACAAATATTTAGAAGATCATATTAATATTGAGAATATAATAATTCCTTACATTAATAATTTTTTAATTAATGATCTAGTTGTTAGTGCTTTTTTGATTAAAGAATTGAATATTATAGTTTATATTTTTAAGAGTAATTATCAATTTAATAAGTCTAAATTTTTTTTACACCTAATTCCTGAGAACAATATTGATTTACCTTTAGATAGAAGAAAGGTTAATAATTTAAATTTGGATTTTTATTTTGACGATATTGATGAATTTAAACATGGAGGAGATAGCATTAATTACTTTATTAAAAAAATACCAAATAAAATAAAATTAAAAAAAATATTTACAGGTCAGTTTAATGATAATGGTAGGTTGTGGAAAAAGCATTTGTATTACTAGTGTAAAGACATATTTAGTTATCTTACATCACATAAATATTTTAATATAGAGATTAATGGATTTAGTTGAAAAAAACTCTAATACAAGTTTAAGGCATCCATGGGAAATTGCAAGATTAAAAATTATCTTTAATTTTTTTGAAAAGTATATTAATCATGATGATTATTATACTATTCTTGATATGGGTTGTGGAGATGTCTATATGGCTGAAAAGTTTATTAAAAAATATTCTAATATTCAATATATTGGAGTTGATACAGCCTTTACAGATGAATATATTAATGAGTGTAATCAAAATTTTAAAGCACAAGCCATTGAAAACATCGATTTATATAAAGATATTAATGATATTGATGTCAAAAAGATAAATAAAATTGATTTCATTTTTTTGTTTGATGTAATTGAACATATTGATGATGATATAGGTTTTCTTAAAAAGCTAACCAATTATCCATTATTATCAAATGAATGTCTAATATTTATAACTGTACCATCATATAATTGCTTGTTTAGCTCACATGATGTTTTCATTAAACACTTTCGAAGGTATAATAGTAAAATGCTAAAAAATATTGCAACTATTTGCAATATAGAAGTAGTTCAAAATGGAACCTTTTTCTTTGTATTACTTTTTCCAAGAATCATTAAGGTTATTAAAGAAAAGTTTTTAAAATCAAATAAAAATAAAGGAATTGGAGAATGGAAATCATCTAGATTTATTACAAACATAATTGTGTTTATTTTATATCTTGATTATATGTTTTTAAAATCACTTAGGCTGTTAGGGGTTAATATGCCAGGACTTTCAAATTATATGATATGCAAAAAATCTGTATAGTAATTCCCTGTTTTAATGAAGAACATAGATTAAACTTAGAATTGTTTGAAAATTTTTTCAAGCAAAAAAGCTTCTGTAATGTATGTTTTGTAAATGATGGCAGTACTGATGATACACAGAGAATTTTAGAAAACCTAAAATTGAAAATTGGAAATAATTGTTCTGTGATAAATATGAAACAAAACAAAGGCAAGGCTGAGGCTGTAAGGACGGGTGTGTTAAATAATATAGCCAAAGATTTTGATTATATTGGGTTTTTTGATGCAGATCTTTCGACACCACTAAAACAAATAGATGTTTTTATTGAACATATCAATTCATCATTAGAGCTAGATATACTTATGGGAACTAGATTTAATCATCTTGGAGCAACCATTAAAAGAAGTAAGTTTAGACATTATTTTGGAAGGATA
This sequence comes from Flavobacteriales bacterium, assembly GCA_004213965.1. GTDB lineage: Bacteria > Bacteroidota > Bacteroidia > Flavobacteriales > Flavobacteriaceae. The sequence continues at coordinate 87,405 of SGZI01000001.1, read as the reverse complement.
TTCTCTACCATTGCTAGTCTTATTTTAAAGTTAAATGTTTATGATACACAATGTGGTGCTAAATTGTACAGCAAAAAATGTTATACTAAGATATTCAGCAATACTTTTAAATCTAAATGGCTTTTTGACATAGAATTATTATTTAGATATATGGAGGTATTTGGAAGAGAATCTGCAAAAAAACTAATAAGAGAAATCCCATTAACTTCATGGATAGAAAAGAAAAATTCCAAATTAAAATTAAATGATTTTATAAGAATTCCTGCAGATTTATTTATTGTATGGTTTTTTTATCGAAATAAAAATTAATAATTATTAGATTATTGTGTTATATCATAAGATATTTAATATATACTATTTGTAATTTATAAATATCTCCAATATCTTTAGAATATATGAACTAAAAAGATATAATTATGCCTAGTAAATTTTTTGGTAATAGACTTGATAAACAAACTCACTCAAAAAAAGGGGGAAAACAAAAGTTTGCTAATAAAAGCAACAAAGCAAAATCTTCAGGAGTAAGAAAAGTAGGAAGAGGTAATTAAGGTCTTAAGTAATTTTAAATTCTAATGAGTAAAGGAATATTGCTTATTATATTATTTATTTGGGGTATACCAAGTGCTTATTTTAGAGGTAAATTCAGAAAAATTGTATATAAAACCGATGATTGGAAGATTAATATAAAGCCTGTCTTTTTAAAAGAATTAAAAGGTTTATTCTTAAATCTTTATCCTAATAATTCAGATTACATAAAATCTAGAAATAGTTACAGAATGTATTTATTTATATACTTGATTTTATTTATTAGTTATCTATATATAGATGAAATTAATAGTATTATATAAGAATTCGGTTTTATTTAATTTTAGATAATTGTTATGAAAAATATTATAATATCAATAATTGCTTTTTCAATTGGTTATGGAATAGCATTTGCAACAGGTATAGATTTAGTTAAAAATGCAGTAGTTATTGCATATTTAATACAATGGGTTTTATTTGTTCCAGCATATATGCTTCAAACCGAGAAATTCTATGATCTTGCAGGTAGTATTACCTATATTTCGATTATTAGCTTTGTTTTATATAAATCATCTGAATTCAATTTAGGGAGTCTTATTTTATCATTACTTATTATTATATGGGCTATTAGACTAGGGAGTTTTTTATTTTTTAGAATTAAGGAGGCAGGTGAGGATAAAAGATTCAGAGATATTAAACCCTCACCAACTAGGTTTTTTATGACATGGACATTGCAGGGCACATGGGTTTCAATATGCTCTGCCTGTGCTATAACAGCTATATCAACTACTGAAGGAATAATAATGAATGAATTATTCATTATTGGGGTGATTACCTTTATAATAGGTTTTTTAATTGAGGTTGTCGCTGATAATCAAAAAACTAAATTTAGAAGTATATCTGATAATAAAGACAAATTCATAGCCTCTGGATTATGGTCATATTCTAGACATCCAAACTATTTTGGAGAGATTTCTTTATGGTTAGGTGTTGCAATAATGTCATTCTCTTCTTTAAAAGGTTGGCAGTTAATAACTTTAATTTCGCCAATATTTACCTATATTCTTCTTGTTTACGTAAGTGGTGTAAGGCTTTTAGAGGCTCGAGGAAAACAAAAATGGGGTCATTTAGACAGTTATAAAGAGTATATAAAAAACACGCCTACCATTTTTTTTAAATTAAAGAGATGATCGATTTTTATTTAAATAATCCAGATAATAAACTAAGAAACAATTTAACTAACACTATTCTCTTAAAAAATGATTCATTAGATTATCATAAATCCTTAGAAGGGTATTTACCAACTACATTATATAAACTAAATAATCTATCTAGCAGATTAAATATTGAAGAGTTATATGTAAAAGATGAATCAAAGAGATTTGGATTAAATGCGTTCAAAGCATTAGGAGCATCTTATGCCATCTACAAACAATTGATAATTGACCCAAGTATATCTACTTTTTGTACTGCAACAGACGGAAATCATGGCAGGGCAGTAGCCTGGTCTGCTAATCGAAATAACAAGAAATCTATAATATATGTTCCAAAACAAACTACTAGCGATAGAATTAAAGCCATTGCTGGTCATGGGGCAGAAGTTATACAACTTGACCTAGATTATGAAGAAACATGCAAATATGCTCTTGAAATGAGTAATAAAATGAACTGGAAATTACTTCAAGATGCTTCATGGGATGGCTATGAAGAAATACCAGCTTATATCATGTCTGGGTATTTGACTCACTTTATAGAGATGGAAGACTCAATTAATTCCATAAATACACCAAATATAGATATTGTTTTTCTTCAAGCAGGTGTTGGTAGTTGGGCTGCTTCTTGTATATGGTATTATCTTAATAGATATAAATTAAATAAACCAAAAATTGTATTGGTTGAACCTGAAAACTCTTCTGGAATACTACAGTCATTGTTATCTAACAAAAGAATAACTCCAACGGGAAATTTTGATACTATAATGGCGGGATTAAATTGCGGAATTCCTTCTAAAAGTGGATGGAATATAATTAAGAATGGATGTGATGCTGCATTGACTATATCAGATGAATATGCAAAAAAATCAATGAGATCTCTTTTTTACCCAATTAATGATGATAAAAAAATAATTTCTGGAGAATCAGGTGCAGCAGGATTGGGAGGATTGTTCAAATTAATTGAAGAAGAAAAATACGAACAATTTAGAGAGCATATTGGTTTAAACTCTAATTCTAGAGTTTTGGTATTTAGTACTGAGGGTGATACAGATAAGAAAAATTTTAATTCAATTATTAATTAGAACTTATATAATATAAATTCATGAATGATACTCGTCCTATTATTACAATAAAATCACTAGGCCCCATTTCTGTAAATGGAGATGTTATTCTTTTAGATGAAAATGGACATGAGATAAAACATAAGTCAAGGTTTTCTCTCTGTGGATGTGGAAAATCTAATAAGATGCCATTTTGTGATGGGTCACATAAAAATTAAGCATAGGAGATCCTATCATATTTTTTAACAAAATATGATTATTAGTCGCCTTTGCTTTAAAGAAATTTTATGGGATTAATAAAGTATGTGAACTAAACGATAGAGATATCGATAGCAGCTTTACCTTTTCTTCCTTCACCTTCTGAGAAATTAACTTTATCGCCTTCTTGGATTGTAATTCCGTTTAATGCTGTAACATGTACAAATATATCTTGTTCTGTTTCATCATTAGTGATAAAGCCATATCCTTTGGATTCGTTGAAAAATTTAACTGTTCCTGTCATTGAATTATAATTTGGATGCAAATGTATGTAATAAATAAGGAATAACAAGCAATTATTTTTGTAATTTTATTTTTATTATGAATAAGCTATATTTATTAGTTACATTTTGTTTAGTATATACCTCTATTTATTCTCAAAAAACCGTTGAAAAAATACATTTTGAGAGTGCAAATCCGTATTCATTTAATGACGTTATAACAGATTTAAACAATCAAGAAAAGCAGAGTGTTTTTGGAGAGTTAGTTATTCCTAATGACACAATAGATGATGGAAGAAAATATCCGTTGGTAATTGGTGTGGCAGGAAGTCTTGGTTGGGGGGAGCATCATTATAAGTATTTAAAAATGTATCAAGATATGGGTATTGCAACATTTGAGTTAAACAGTTTTAAAAGTAGAGGAATAACCTCAACTGTTGGAACTCAAAATGAAATAACTATGGCTGCAATGATACTAGATGCTTACAGAGCTTTTGAGGCTCTTGCTAATCACCCAAAAATAGATAAGGACAGGGTTTCAATAACCGGATGGAGTTTAGGAGGAGGAGTCACTCTATTTTCTGCATGGTTACCTCTTAAGGAAGCTATTAATAAGGAATTATCATTTGCTTCTCATTTAGCATATTATCCTCCTTGTTTTATTAATCCTGACAACACAAATTTTTCTAAGGCACCAATTCATATTTTAATTGGAGAATTAGATAATTGGACTCCTTCAGCCCCATGTCTTGATTTAGTGGATAAATTAAAACCTAACACGAATATAAATGTAACAATCTACAAAGATTCTTACCATTCTTTTGATAGAGATGCTCCTTTGATAAGAAATGAAAATGCATATAATTTTAGTGAATGTGTTTTTAGATTAGATGAGAAGGGTAATGTGTTAATGAATTACTTTAATATTCCTATGTCAAACCCTTTTTTACAAAAATTAGGCTTTATAATGTGTGTCACTAGGGGAGTAGATTTTGGAGGCAATACAGAAGCTAGATTAAAATCATTTGAGTTTAGTAAGGATTTTATGAAAAGAACACTATTTAATTGAAAAAAGATTACATAGTTTTTCTGATGATAATAATTCCTATAATTGGATATATGTTTAATATATATGCATTACTTCTAATAATTCCTCTAGGATTCTTTTTTAAGAAATCTAAATAATTGTTTTTATAAGTATTATAATAGCAATACTTATAACAAATATTCCAAAAATATCTTTTAATTTATCTGAAGCTACTTTATGGTTGAAATATTGACCAACAAATATACCTACAATAGAGATCATTGTAAATGATAATAAAAATCTCCATTCAATTGCTGTTCCCCAGAACTCAACTGCCCCAATAAATCCTATTAGTGATTTTAAGGAAATAATCGCTAGAGATGTTGCTATTGCATGCTTCATCCGTAGGTTAGCTAGAATTACAAGTATGGGGACTATAATAAAACCACCGCCAGCACCAACAAGACCTGTTATAAAACCAGTTAATGCACCTTCTACTAAAACTATTAACTTGTTAGGTCCAATTGTCTTTATATTTTTTATTTTAACAATAGTTTTAGGAGATTTCTTAACCATAAAAATTCCAGCTATTAACATTAAAATTGAAAAAAGAAGCATAATCATTTTTTCTTTAGTCAACACCATGATATTACTAGAGTATATAATATCTGGAATAATTCCAAGTATATATTTTTGTGTGATATAAACAGAGATAATTGCTGAAACAGAAAAGAACAATGTAGTATCGTAATTAATAAGATTGTCTTTTAAGTTTTTTATAGATCCTATAAGAGAGGTGGCTCCCACTATAAACAATGAATATCCAGTCGCCAATACTGGGTTAACTCCAAAAATATATACAAGAATCGGTAAAGACAATATTGATCCACCACTACCAATTAATCCTAAGATTAGACCTACTAAAAAAGCACCAAAATATCCTAAAACCTGAATTGGATCCACTACATTGTTTATCAAAAATATTATGTTAATATAAGCTTAATAATTGAAATAATATATAGGATTTAAATATCTTTATTAAATATAAAATTTATTAGTTAGTGAAAAATTATTTCATATTAGTTGTTGTATTTTTTAATTCATTATTTATTTTTTCACAGGAAGTGTCTATAAAGATTATAGAGATAAAATCTTTAGATACAAATACTATTACTAATTCTAGTTTTTCACTAAACAAGATTGAAGCTAAAGGCCTTACCAATAAAAAGAAAAAGAGTTTTTTTAATTACAATTTAGATTTTGATATACTATCTAAAGAAAACGTAATTGATATAACTAAATCGACTGAGCTAGTTACTCCTACATGGATTATAAAACAAAAGTTTAAAGAAGGGGGTAGAGATAATTCAAAATTTAAAGCAGATTATTCTCTAGGTAATATAGAGACGCAGTCTAAATATATTATTATTAAATGTAGAGATCACGAATATGTTGACGGGGATAGAATTAGATTAATGCTAAATAATTCAATTATACATCCTAATATTTCACTTAGCTCAGTGTTTTACGTTATTGATATAGACCTTGATGAAGGTTATAATAACATTGATTTTATTGCTTTAAACGAAGGAGATTCAAGCCCTAATACAGCTCAGCTTGTAGTACTTGATGAAAACGGAGTTCAATTATCTAATAAAAAGTGGTTAATTTCAACTGGATATAAGGCGCAATTAGTTGTGTATAAAAAGTGATCTAGCTATTTAGCATTACCGGCATCACAAGCATAGTTATCTCTTCACCTTTATCATAACCGCTAACAGGTTTTAATATTCCAGCTCTATTAGGAAGACTCATCTCAAGTCTTATTTCATCAGATTCCATATTGTTTAGCATTTCAATAATGAATCTTGAGTTAAAACCAATTTCAATATCTTCTCCTTTATAGTCGCATGTTAGTCGTTCTTCTGCTTTATTACTAAAGTCTATATCCTCTGCAGACACATTTAATTCTGCACCAGCTAATTTCAATCTAACCTGATGGGTAGTTTTATTAGAGAAGATAGAAACTCTCTTAAGTGAATTTAAGAATTGAGTTCTGTCAATTGTTAGAACATTTGGATTTTCATTAGGAATTACTGCTTCATAATTTGGGTAATTTCCATCTATCAGCCTACACACAATTGTCATGTTTTCTAATATAAATTTAGCATTAGAGTTGTTGTATTCTATTGTGACTTGGAAATCTTTATCAATAATAGTTTTTAGAAGATTTAAAGGCTTCTTAGGCATTATAAATTCAGCTAATTCTGAAGCAGACACATCAGATCTAGTATATTTCACCAATTTATGTGCATCTGTTGCTACAAAAATTGAATTCTCTTTAGATAATTGAAAAAACACTCCACTCATTACGGGTCTTAAGTCATCATTTCCTGCGGCAAATATTGTGCTGTTAATTGCTTTTAAAAGTACAGTGCTGGAGACTGTAGCTGTAGAAGGGTTATCTAAAGAAATAGCTTTAGGAAATTGTTCTCCATCAGCATAAGCTAACGTGTACTTTCCATGATTAGAATTTATCTCTATTATATTGTTTTCTTCAGCTGTGAATGTTAATGGTTGGTCAGGAAATGTTTTAAGTGTATCGATTAAAAGTTTAGAAGGAATAGCTAAACTTCCCTTGCTCGTACTATCAACTTCAATAGAAGACACCATGGTAGTTTCTAAATCACTAGAAGTTATTGTTAGGCTTGAGCTATCTAAATCAAATAAAAAATGGTCTAAAACAGGTATTGTATTAGTTGCATTAATAACACCACTAAGCACTTGTAGTTTCTTTAATAAAGCACTGCTAGATACTATAAACTTCATAGGAAAATATTAATAAAATTAATTTACACAAATATATTATAATCAGATAAATTACATAAATAAACTTATCAACATTGATAAGCTATTTTAAAAAACTTACAGTTACAGAATCATAAACTTTTAAACCTAATAATGATGAAGCTGTCCCAACATTTAATGGGTTGCTTTTATATATTGCAATCTCTAAATATTTAGATGAATTAAATAATGCCAAAGCTCTACCTTCATTACTCCTTTTTTCTTGATCTATATTGAAATCAACAATTTCACTATAGTTATTAAATATCTTCTTGAACTTATGATTTCTTGCAGAAATTTCAAACTTTCTTCCCTTAGCTACTTCTTTAAAAAATCCTTGCTTTATATTAGTTACTACATTTCCATAATTATCTATATATAATACCGTTCCAATTATTTGATTCTTGTCGTCATTTATAAATGGATTTATGGATTTTACTGATTTTATTTTTTTTATTTTTTTACCAATAACCTCTGGTTCTCCTCCTTTAGCTAGATGACACGCAACCTTAGTAAAGGTTTTAATTGCTGAGTTTTCAGATTCAATTTTATCATGAATATTAATCTCAAAAATTTCATCAGGGTTAATATTGTTGCATACAATACTTAAAACACCATTATCAGCACATATAAAATATTGACCATTAAGTTTTACAACTAAATGGAGATTTTCAGGAGTTTTTTCAGAGTCAACACCAATAATATGTATAGTTTTTTCTGGAAAATGTTTATAGGAATTTTCAATTACATATGCAGTTTCCATTATATTAAAAGGTGAAATCTGATGAGTGATATCAACTATGCCTACTTCTGGAATATCAGACATTATAGCCGCTTTAATTTTTGCAACAAAGTGGCCCTTTGTTCCAAAATCAGTAGTAAGTGTTATAATTGACATATAAATTGTTGATATTTTCTTAAAATATGTGGTTTAAAATTATGTATTTTTGGTATATAAATCTAATAAATCAATTCTATAATTTTATTTAAGCAAATTGGACGAAAGAGTAATTAAAATAGAAAAAATTGATCCTAAAGATTTATTTGGTCCTCAAAACAAATACATAAAATTTATAAAACTTAAATACCCGGAATTAAAAATTGTTGCTAGGGGAGATAAAATTAAAGCTTATGGAAAGAAGGATGATTTAAATGAATTTGAAAAAAGAATAAAGCAAATAATAAACTATTTTATTGAATACAATATACTCTCAGATAATGAAATTGAGATGTTACTAAATTCTTCTTATGAAAATATTAAAACTTCTACGGATAGTCACAAACCTATTTTACATGGAGTTAATGGTAGAGTAATTAAGGCTAAAACATTAAATCAAAGAAGAATAGTTGATGCTGTAAATAATAGTAACATGGTATTTGCAATTGGCCCTGCTGGAACTGGAAAGACGTATACAGGAATAGCTTTAGCAGTAAAATCTCTGAAACAAAAAGAAGTAAAGCGTATAATATTAACAAGACCAGCTCTTGAAGCTGGAGAGAATTTAGGTTTTTTACCTGGTGATCTTAAAGATAAGCTTGATCCATATATGCAACCTTTATATGATGCATTAAAAGACATGATACCGTCAATTAAGCTAAAAAAATACATTGAGGACGGGGTTATTCAGATTGCACCTTTAGCATTTATGAGAGGTAGAACTTTAGATAATGCTTTTGTTATTTTAGACGAAGGTCAGAATACAACACACTCCCAAATGAAAATGTTTTTAACAAGAATGGGTAAGAATGCAAAATTTCTAATAACTGGCGATCCTGGTCAGATTGATCTGCCAAGCAGAATAACTTCTGGAATTAAGGAAGCATTGCTTATTCTAAAAGATACTGAAGGGGTTGAAATTGTACACTTAAATGATAGCGATGTAGTTAGAAACACTTTGGTTAAAAAAATTATTGACGCATATAAAAATATTGAAAATCCTAATTAAAATTAATGAATAGGTCGCTAATTAAGACGGATTTTAATTTTCCAGGTCAAACTGATTTATACAAAGGAAAGGTAAGAGATGTATATAAGATACATGATGATTTGGTTGTTATGATTGCTTCTGATAGAATATCTGCATTTGATGTAGTTATGCCTAAAGGAATTCCTTATAAAGGCCAAATTTTAAATCAGATTGCCACTCAAATGATGAATCTAACTTCAGAAATTGTTCCAAACTGGCTTATTTCATCTCCTGATCCAAATGTTTCAATAGGTCACTTATGTGAACCTTTTAAAATAGAGATGGTGATTAGAGGTTATTTATCTGGACATGCAGCTAGAGAATATAAAAAAGGCAGTAGAATACTCTGCGGTGAAAACATGCCTGAAGGAATGATTGAGAACGATAAATTCCCTGAACCAATTATAACACCAGCTACAAAAGCTGAATCTGGAAACCATGATGAAGACATCAGTAAAGAAGATATTATCTCAAGAAATATAGTTTCTAAAGAGGATTATGAAGTTTTAGAAACATATACTAAAAATCTTTTTGACAAGGGAACTAGTATTGCAAAAGATAGAGGGTTAATTTTAGTTGACACAAAGTATGAATTTGGAAAAACCAAGGATGGTAAAATTGTATTAATAGATGAAATTCATACTCCAGACTCTTCAAGATATTTTTATTCAAATGGCTATAAGGAAAGACAAAAAAACAATCAACCACAAAAACAATTATCAAAAGAGTTTTTAAGACAATGGCTAATTAGCAATAATTTTCAGGGCCTAGAAGGTCAGTCTATCCCTTTAATGTCTGACGAATATATTTCAACTGTTAGTGATAGATATATTGAATTGTATGAAAATATTACTGGAGAGAAATTTATTAAAGCAGATAATACACACATAGAGAATAGGATAAACACCAATATTAATAACTACTTAGAATCTTATTTTGGAAATTGAAAAATTATTTTCAGACATCTCATCATACATCTGGGGTTTTCCTCTAATAGTATTGCTTATTGGCGGTGGGCTGTATTTAATTACTTATTCCAGATTTATACCATTTAGATATTTTTTTCATGCTATAGATATAGTTAGAGGTAAATATGACAACTCCAATGAGAAGGGTGAGATAAGTCATTTTGCTGCACTCTCAACAGCTTTATCTGCTACTGTTGGAATGGGTAATATTGCTGGTGTTTCTGTTGCAATATCTATAGGTGGTCCTGGAGCAATTTTTTGGATGTGGATAAGTGGAATCATTGGAATGTCTACGAAATTTTTCACCTCATCTTTAGCTATAATGTATAGAGGTAAAGATTCTGAAGGAAATATCCAAGGTGGTCCTATGTATTTTATAACTGAGGGTTTAGGAAATAAATGGAAACCTCTGGCAGTTTTTTTTAGCGTTTGTGGTTTAATAGGTGCTTTACCAGTCTTTAATGTAAATCAGCTAAAGCAAGCAATAAATGATATATTGCTAATTCCAATGGGCTATGAGGTTACCTTACAATCCAATCTTTTGATTGGCTTAGCACTTATAATAATTACTTCAATTGTAATTATTGGAGGCCTTAAAAGAATTAGTGCTGTTGCCTCAAAACTAGTTCCGCTAATGGTATTAGTTTACATGATATCAGTAATTGCTATTATAGCTGTAAACATCGAAGAATTACCATATTATATAAAACTAATTTTCTATGACGCTTTTACTGCCTTAAATTATAGAGGAGATTCTGTCACAGGAGGTGTTGTAGGCTCTTTAATTATACTAGGTATAAGAAGGGGTGCATTTTCAAACGAAGCAGGTATAGGAATGGCGCCTATGGCACATGGAGCAGCAAAAACTAACTCTCCAATAAGAGAGGGGTTAGTTGCTATGCTAGGCCCTGCAATTGACACCTTATTTGTTTGTACACTTACTGCATTAGCAATTTTAATAACTGGGGTATGGGAAACAGATTTGAATGGTGTAACATTAACTGCCGCTGCATTTAGTAATTCTCTTCCTTTAATTGGAAAATACTTGTTATTAATTTGTGTGGTTGTTTTTAGTGTTTCCTCACTTTTTACTTACTCATATTATGGCACAAAGTGTTTATCTTATTTATTAGGTGAAAAAAATAAAAAATATTATAATTATATTTATATAATCAGTATTATGCTTGGAGCTACAACATCGCTAAGCATGATGATTAACCTAATTGATACATTTTTTGCCTTAATGGCGATACCAACAATGTTAGCTACTATTATTTTAGCTCCAAAAGTTGTTGAAGCATTAAAGAAATATAAAATATGAGTAATAAGGAAAAACAAATTAAGTATTGGAAGGAAAATATTAGATACGTCTTAATTCTACTATTTTTCTGGTTTATTGTTTCATTTGGAGCAGGAATAATATTTAAAGATTTTTTAAATAGTTTTAAAATAGGAGGTTTCAAGCTTGGGTTTTGGTTTGCACAACAAGGATCAATTTTTCTGTTTGTAGCTATAATATTTATCTATGTTTATTTGATGAATAAATTAGATAAAAAGTATGGATATGATAAATAACATGAATCTATTTATAGAACTAAATGTCCAAGAATGGACTTATCTTATTGTGGGATTTACATTCTCTATTTATATAGGAATTGCAATATGGTCAAGAGTTAAAACAACAAAAGAATTTTATGTTGCAGGCGCTGGAGTAAGTCCTCTTGCTAATGGAATGGCAACTGCTGCAGATTGGATGAGTGCAGCATCCTTTATTTCAATGGCTGGAATAATTGCTTTTGCTGGGTATGATGGGGCAGTATATTTAATGGGATGGACAGGAGGTTATGTATTATTAGCGTTGCTTTTAGCTCCATATTTAAGGAAATTTGGAAAATTCACTGTTCCTGATTTTATTGGCGACAGATATTATTCAAATACAGCAAGAATAGTAGCAGTAATTTGTGCATTACTTGTTTCATTCACATATGTTGCTGGCCAAATGAGAGGAGTCGGTATTGTTTTTTCAAGATTCTTAGAAGTTGAAATTAATACAGGAGTTGTTATAGGTATGATAATTGTCCTTTTCTATGCAGTTCTAGGAGGAATGAAAGGTATTACTTATACACAAGTTGCTCAATATTGTGTTCTAATTTTTGCTTTTATGGTTCCTGCAATATTTATATCAATTCAAATGACAGGAAATCCTATTCCTCAATTAGGATTTGGCTCTGAAGCATTAGATGGAGGAGGCTATCTTCTAGACAAGCTAGATGGTTTAAATAAAGAGTTAGGGTTTAATGAGTACACAGATAATACTAAACCATTAATAGATGTCTTTGCTATTACATTTGCTTTAATGGTAGGGACAGCTGGTCTTCCTCATGTAATAATTAGATTTTTCACTGTAAAAAAGGTTTCTGATGCTAGAAAATCTGCAGGCATTGCACTTCTATTAATAGCAATTCTGTATACAACTGCTCCAGCAGTAGCTGTTTTTGCCAGAACTAATATGATAGAAACCTTATCTAATGTAGAATACTCAAAGGTTCCTTCATGGTTTAAAAATTGGGAAAATACAGGTTTAATAAGCTTTAATGATAAGAATGCTGATGGTAAAATCCAATACTTAGCAGACCCATCTTCTAATGAGTTAGTTGTTGATAGAGATATAATGGTTTTAGCCAACCCTGAGATAGCAAAACTACCTAATTGGGTTATAGCATTAGTTGCTGCTGGAGGTTTAGCCGCAGCATTATCAACTGCAGCAGGTCTTCTACTTGTCATCTCTTCATCTATTTCGCATGACTTATTAAAGAGAGTAATTATGCCTTCAATTTCTGAAAAGCAAGAATTATTAGCAGCAAGATTTTCTGCTTTTATAGCTGTTTGTATAGCAGGTTATTTTGGAATTAACCCGCCAGGCTTTGTTGCTGCAGTAGTTGCACTGGCTTTTGGTCTTGCAGCAGCATCCTTTTTTCCAGCTATCATAATGGGTATTTTCTATAAAAAAATGAATAAAGAAGGTGCTGTTTCTGGAATGATTGTAGGAACTATATTAATGTTGTATTACATGATAAAGTATAAGTTAGGATGGTTTGATGATGAGCTGCCTGGATCAAATCAATGGTGGTTTAATATTTCACCTGAAGGATTTGGAACAGTAGCTATGTGCGTTAATTTTATAGTATCAATAATTGTCATGAAATTTACATCTGAACCTCCTGAGGAAATAAAAAGAATTGTAGAAGACATTAGAATACCTTCAGAATAAAATGATTATGGATAAATACAATATTTCAACTAAAGATCAGTATGACTCAATATATAAGGATTCGATTAATGATCCTGAGGGGTTTTGGTCTGAGATTGCTTTAAGAAATTTTAGCTGGAAGAGTAAATGGAAAAATGTTTTAGAATGGGATTTTAATCATGCTAAGGTAGAATGGTTTAAAGGGGCGAAATTAAATATTACAGAAAACTGTCTAGATAGACATTTAGAATCTAATTCAGATAAAACAGCAATAATATTTGAGCCTAACAACCCTAATGAGTCTTCAGAGAAAATTACATATAGATCATTATTTGAAAGAGTTTGTCAAATGTCAAATGTTTTAAAAGATAAAGGAGTTAAGAAAGGGGATAGGGTATGTATTTATTTACCTATGATACCTGAATTAGCTATTACTGTTCTTGCATGCGCTAGAATTGGAGCAATACATTCTGTAGTTTTTGCTGGTTTTTCTGCAAGTGCACTTTCTACTAGAATTAATGATTGTGAATCTAAAATTGTAATTACTTCGGATGGTTCATATAGAGGAAATAAAACAATTGACTTGAAAGGTATTGTGGATGATGCTTTATTAGACGCTGAGATTGTTGATACTGTGCTGGTTGTTAATCGTATCAATTCTAAAATAAACCTTATTGAAGGGAGAGATGTTTTATTAAGGCCCTTATTAGAAAATGCTGAGAAATTTTGTAAAGCTGAGGTAATGGATGCTGAGGATCCGTTATTTATATTATATACTTCAGGATCAACTGGGAAACCCAAAGGTATGGTACATAGCTGCGGTGGATATATGGTTTATACTTCTTATACATTTAAAAATATTTTTCAATATAAAAAAAATAACATATACTGGTGTACTGCAGATATTGGCTGGATAACTGGTCATAGCTATATATTATATGGGCCATTAGCAAATTGCGCTACAACTGTAATGTTTGAAGGCGTACCTAGTTATCCTGATTTTGGAAGATTTTGGGATATTGTTGAAAAGCACAAAGTTAATCAATTTTATACTGCTCCTACAGCAATTAGAGCCCTTGCTAAACAAGGAACAAGTTATATTGCAGGTAAAGACATTTCTTCTTTAAAAGTGCTTGGAACAGTTGGAGAACCTATTAATGAAGAAGCATGGCATTGGTATGATAAAAATATAGGAAAAGGTAAGTGTCCAATTGTAGATACGTGGTGGCAAACAGAAACAGGGGGTGTTTTAATCTCTTCCATTCCCGGAATTATTGAAGCTAAACCAACGTTTGCAACACTTCCTTTTATTGGTGTCCAACCAGTATTAATGGATAATAACTCAAATGAAATTTCAGAGAGTGATGTGGTAGGTAGATTATGTATAAAATTTCCATGGCCATCAATAGCAAGAACTATATGGGGAGATCATAAAAGATATGTAGATACTTATTTTTCAACTTTTGATAACATGTATTTTACAGGTGATGGGGCATATAAAGATTCTCATGGTAATTTTAGAATTACAGGGAGGGTTGATGATGTTATAATTGTATCAGGCCATAATTTAGGAACTGCACCAATTGAAGATGTTATAAATGAACACAATAATGTTGCAGAATCAGCAATTGTTGGTTTTCCTCATGAGATCAAAGGAAACGCATTATATGGGTTTGTTACATTAAAAAACTCTTCTAATATTTCAGAAAACATAAAAAACGAAATAAATAAATTAATATCTGATAAAATTGGCCCTATTGCGAAACTGGATAAGATTCAATTTACAGAAGCTTTACCTAAGACAAGATCAGGAAAGATAATGAGGAGAATACTAAGGAAGATAGCAGCAAATGACTTTAAAAACTTAGGAGATATAAGTACATTATTAAATCCTGAGGCTGTTCAGGCTATAATTGAGAATCATATTAAATAGATGATTCAATTTTTGCAATAACACTATTGTAATAACTTTTATTTGATCCAATAAAAAATTTAGAAT
This sequence comes from Flavobacteriales bacterium, assembly GCA_004213965.1. GTDB lineage: Bacteria > Bacteroidota > Bacteroidia > Flavobacteriales > Flavobacteriaceae. The sequence continues at coordinate 72,068 of SGZI01000001.1, read as the reverse complement.
TATTTTGCAATAGATCTTTCATATTGTCAAGAGATATAAACTGTAATTCTTCAACTTCATTATTATTAAAGTCTAGATCAATTTCATTAGAATTTATTTTATAAATGTAAGTGTGGTGAAATTCTCTATCAGTAACATTAGTATAAAATTCTTCTGTATAAAAAACCCCAACTTTTTTTAGCTTTTCCTTTTGAATTTTTACACCAGTTTCTTCTTTAGATTCTCTAATTACCGCATTTATAAAATTCTCTCCATACTTGATATGACCAGCAACTGACACATCCCATATCCCTGGATTTATTTCCTTTGATTTAGAACGTTTTTGTATTAAAATTTTATTTTTATTACAGAAAATCCAAAGATGTATTGTAGAGTGGATTATTCCTTTTCTGTGAATTTCTGACTTAAGGAATTTTTTACCTGTAGGCTTTCCATCACTTGTGTATTCTTCAATATATTCTTTATGCATAGATTAATTAAGAAAAATAGCTAAAATCATCTCCATTCTTAATATTTAGCACCGAATGGTATATCATTCTTATTACATTTTCAACATCATTTTTGTGAACCATTTCAACTGTAGTGTGCATGTATCTTAAAGGCAATGATATTAATGCAGAAGGTACTCCACCATTACTGTAAGCAAAAGCATCTGTATCAGTACCAGTATATCTTGATGATGCAGCTCTTTGGAATGGAATTTTATTCTTTTCAGCAGCTTTTATAATTAATTCTCGTAATTTTTGTTGCACTGCTGGCGCATAGCTAATCACAGGCCCTTTATTAATTTCACAGTCTCCTTGAGTTTTTTGATTCATCATTGGCGTTGTTGTATCATGAGTAACATCAGTAACTATTGCAACATTTGGCCGAATGGTTTTTGTAATCATCTCGGCTCCTCTAAGACCAACTTCTTCCTGAACGGAGTTGGTGATATATAATCCAAAAGGTAGTTTCTTTTTATTTTCATGAATTAATCGTGCAACTTCAGCAATCATAAATCCCCCAATCCTATTATCTAAAGCTCTGCAAACAAAATTATCCTTATTCAACACATGAAACTCATCTGGATATGTAATTACACAGCCTACATGAACACCTAATTTTTCTACTTCTTTCTTAGTTTTACATCCCACGTCAATAAATATATTATCAAGTTTAGGAGTTTCTTCTTTTCCAGATTTTCTTGTGTGGATAGCTGGCCATCCAAAAACACCTTTAACAACACCTTTTTTAGTGTGTATATTAACTACCTTACTTGGAGCTATCTGATGATCACTTCCTCCATTTCTAATTACTGAGATTAGTCCTTTATCTGAAATATAATTAACATACCATGATATTTCATCTGCATGACCTTCAATTACAACCTTATATTTGTGGTTAGGATTAATTACTCCAACTGCTGAACCATAGCTGTCAGTAATAAAATCATCTACATAAGGTTTTAAATAATTCATCCAAATTTTCTGACCTTCCCATTCATAACCTGTTGGAGAAGCATTATTTAGATATTTTTCGAGAAATCCAAGAGACTTTTTTGTGATTATACTTTTGTTTTTCATGGTTTATGTAATTAAATGAATTTTTTATAAAATAGTGTTTTGTAAAAATAAGATGATTTCTTTATTTTTTCCCATAATTTAATATATTAATTTTACTTACTGAAAAGTTATTGTTATTTAATAATGTATAGGGTTGTTTTTGCTGTATTGTTTTTATATTCTACTATCGCTGTATCTCAAATTGTAGAATCTGACACATTAGTTGATTATATAAAGATTAAAGGAGATTCGATTGTTAGAAATTCAATTGATTTGGACAAGGTTGTTTTACTTCCAAAACTGAAATATAAAAACTCTGATCAGATTAGACAGTATCTTATATTAAAAAGAAAAACACTTAAAGTCTATAGTTATGCGGTGCTTGCTTCTGATAGACTAACTACATTAAACCAAAGACTATCTAAAATTAAAAGGAGAAGGGATAAGAAAAATTACACAAAAAAGATTCAAAAATTTATTCTAAATGAATTCTATGATGAATTAAGGAAATTTACTCAAACTGAAGGGCAGATATTAATTAAATTAATTCATCGACAAACAGGCACAACTGCGTATAAGCTAATTAAAGAAATAAGAAATGGTTGGAGTGCTTTTTGGTATAATAATACAGCTAGAGTATTTAATATGTCTTTAAAAAGAGAGTTTGATCCGTATTTAGTTGAAGAAGATTATTTAATTGAAGACATAATTCAAAGATCATTAAGAGATAAAAAATTAGAATATCAGGATTCACACATTAAATATGATCTTTTTGAATTAGAAAAGCAATGGCGTTAAATTTACAAGCTATTTTACAACCATAATTAGTCTTGGTGAAGATTCCTTATTAAAAGCATTCAATTTATAATCTCCATAAGTTTTTATAAGCTTCAGGTTGAGTTTTTCAAACATTGATAAAAAATCTTCTATTCTATAGGATTTAACCTCTTCTTTAAAATGGTGAATTTTATTTTCATGTGTAATAGAGATACTTTTAACTAGCATATCGTCTTCTAGATACCTTTTAATTATAAATTCTGTGTTATTAATAATTTTTTCTTCTTTTTCTACCAGGTTATTTAACACATAATTAATATTTAAAAAATCTATCACAGCTATACCGTTTGTTTTTAGATTAGACTTAATACTTTTAATAACACTTAAATTGTCAGCGTCTGTTTTGTAATACCCAAAACTTGTAAATAAATTAAGAATAAGATCAAATTTTTGACTGAGTGGGTGTCTCATGTCATGAATTATGTAGTTTAAATTATTAGATTCATTCTTTTTAGCTTCAGCAATATTATCTTTTGATATGTCAACTCCAGTTACTTTATATCCTAATGTGCTTAAATATTGACTGTATCTGCCTCTTCCACAAGCTAGATCAAGCGCATTAGAGTCTTTTCTAATCTCCAGATGCTTGATTAAATTATTCATAAAGAACGTTGCTTCAGAATAATCTCTTTCTTTATATAACTGATGATAGAAAGGTGAATTAAACCAATCTAAATACCATTCTGATTTATTCTTTGTCATTAATTAGGAAGATTACTCTTCAAAAATAAAGTATTTTTGATTTCAAATAATAATTATTTATGGATGAAAATTTTAAAATGGTAGCTAAAACGTTTTATGGTTTTGAAGATGTGTTGTCGAAAGAGCTTTTAAAATTAGGTGCACAGAAAATTGAAAAAGGGTCTAGAAGTGTTAGTTTTTATGGAGACAAAGGGTTTTTATATAAAGCTAACTTAAGCTTAAGAACTGCTATTAAGATTTTAAAACCTATAACGTCATTTAAATTTAAGGATCAAGATGATTTTTATAATAAGATAAATAAAATTGAATGGGAAAAGTATTTAGACAAAGAAGGTAGTTTTCTAGTAAATTCTATAGTATTTCATTCTGAAATGTTTAATCACTCCCAATATGTTTCACAAAAAGTCAAAGACGCTGTTGTAGATCGATTTAGAGATATATTTAAAAAGAGACCAGATGTTGATCTAAAACATCCTGATCTTAGAATTAATATTCATATTAACAGAAATTCTTGTAATGTATCATTAGATAGTTCCGGAGAATCATTACATAAAAGAGGCTACAAAGCTTTTGGAACAGTAGCTCCAATTAATGAAGTTTTGGCAGCAGGTATAGTATTGATGTCTGGATGGAAAGCAGATTCAGATTTTTTAGACCCTATGTGTGGAGGAGGTACAATTCTTATTGAAGCAGCAATGATCGCTTGTAATATGGCTCCAAATTTAAATAGAAACGAATTTGCTTTTGAAAAATGGAAAGACTGGGATGAAGATTTATTTGATTTAATTGAAAAATCAGTTTTAAATAAAATTATAAAATTTGATCATAAAATTATAGGTTATGATATTTCTGGCGGTGTTATTAAGAAAGCCAAAGAAAATATTAAAAATGCAGAATTAGAGACAAATATAAGTGTAGAAAAAATGGATTTTTTTACTACATCTAAAGAAGAAGACTCCAAACTTCATATTCTATTTAACCCACCATATGATAAAAGAATCTCCTACGATATTAAACAAATGTATACTAGCATTGGGGATACTCTAAAAAACAATTATACAAACTCTAATGCTTGGTTAATAACAAGCAATATTGAAGCTTTAAAACATATAGCTCTTCATCCATCAAAAAAGATTAAATTATATAATTCTAATTTAGAAGCTAGGCTTGTTAATTATGAAATATATAAAGGCTCTAAAAAAGAAAAAAAATCCTAGAGAATTATTTTTTTATAATTGGAACAAGGTAGGATATTGAATAGCTAAATCCAGAGCCTAGGCTAGAACTATCATAAGTTCGGTTAAATCCTGGAATATAGATGTTATCAATGTTATTCTTAGTTTTATCAGAAATAAGATTCTTTAGTTGGATATTAAATCCTAGGAATAAATTATTTAAAACTTGAGTTTTTATCCCAACAATGAATTCCATCCATAACGCATTAAGGTTGTCATTTACAATAGGATTATAATAGGTAGCCTGTCCCCAAGGTTGATTGTTGATATCATAGATTGTATAGCTATTAATTGTTTGAGAAAAATTTGAAAAACCAATTCTAAATCCACTATAGATTAAATTATCCATTCCAAGCCAGTTAGTATACATATTATAGTCTCCGCCAGCTTTTAAATAATTTCCTTTAGCTTCAGTGTTCAGGTAATCATTAGATATGATTTTTTTTTCAGTGCCAATTTCAGCAGAAATGTATATGTTTTTTAATATTCTTAAATCAGCATTTATTTCAAAACCTTCGTAATCATCATTAAAAGCTGAGTTTAAAATTTTACTTAAATCAACCCCGGCTCTTAAGCCAAATTTATTTTTTATACTTATTGAATCAGTTTCTGTCTGAGAAAATGAACTTATGAAGAAATTAAAAGCCAGTATTATACTAATGTAATATTTTAACATGTGATTGGTTTTCATTAGTTACTGTTGAGTTAACAATTTCATATCCAGTGATCCATCCTGTAATTGGTGGGTCAGCTAGTGTGTCATAATTTAGCAGTGTTGTGATGGAGTAGTTGGCAATAAAGCCACAAGCTCTAGAGACAAATACATCATTTATTTCATAATCTATATATATATGATTCGAATCTCCAAATATTACATCATTTTCAATCGAATAGTTTTTAATAAACTTAAAATTTGACAAACCTATATCATTTCTTAATGGAATTGCAATTGAATCAGTATTTATGCCATTAATATTTTCAATTAGTATTAACTCTGAGTTTTTTTCAGCATATACTGCTAATGATTCAACTGTTTTGCTTTGTTCAACTGCTGTAGCATCATAAAACGTAATTATCAACTGAGGCGTGGTTTGTGTTGATTCAGGGCATATATCATCCTTTTCACATGAGGTAATAAAAATTATTAATAACAAGAATCTATAGCTATTCATTAATTTATTTTTTCCAAAAGTACAACATTTTCAACATGATAGGTCTGAGGAAACATATCAATAGCTTGAGAATAAATTGCTTTATATGATTTGCTCAACAACTCAAGGTCTCTAGCTTGAGTTGCACTATTGCAACTCACATATACAATTTTTTTAGGGCAAATAGCTAAAAGTTTATCAACTACCTTCTTGTGCATCCCTGACCTTGGAGGATCAACAATTATCGTATCAGGAGTTCCGTTCTCTTCTAAAAAATCATTATTTAGAACTTTCCGTATTTCTCCACAGAAAAAAGTTACATTTTTTATTGAGTTCAGCTTTTTGTTTTCTTCTGCTGCTTTAACAGCATCATTAACACATTCAATTCCAATAACTTTTTTTGCATGTTCAGAGATGAATATTGAAATTGTACCAATTCCAGAATATAAGTCGTATACAATCTCGTTAGATTTGACGTCAGCAAACTTCTTAACAATCTTATATAGTTCTTTTGTTTGGTCTGAATTTGTTTGATAAAAAGACTTGGCATTTATCTTAAACTTTAAATTATCAATTTTTTCATATATGTGATCATTCCCGTAATAGCACACTACTTTCTGATCATATAATGTGTCATTAGCTTTTTTATTTACCACATATAATAACGAACTAATATTAGGAAATTCATTGAGAATACTATTTAAGAATTCTTCCATTAACTTAGGTTTGTTATAAAACTGAATTAAAACCATAATTTCTCCAGTTGAAGATGTTCTTATCATCATTGACCTTAAATTTCCACTGGTTGTCTTATAGTCAAAGAAGGAAAGCCCCAGAGTTTTTGTAGATTCTTTTATGAAATTCCTTATTCTATTAGATGGATTTTTTTGCAACCAACACTTGTCAATATCAACTACTTTATTCCACATGCCAGGTACATGAAACCCTAATGCGTCTTTATCAGAATATATATCTTTTGACTGAATCTCCTTAGTTGTTAGCCACTTCGAGTTACTAAAGGAAAATTCTAATTTATTTCTATAAAAAAATTCTTTTTTAGATTTCTTAATTGGTAGAATTTTATTAGGTTTTATGCTTCCTATTCTGTGTAAATTGTTTTGAACTTCCTTTTGCTTATAATCTAATTGTTTAACATATTCCATGTTTTGCCAACTACATCCTCCACATATTTGAAAATGACTACACTTTGGATCAATTCTGAAATCAGATTCTTTAATTATTGAAATAACTTTTCCTTCATAATAAGACTTACGTCTTTTTTTAACTTGTACATCGACTACATCTCCCGGGATAGCTTCTTTCATAAAGATAATTCTTCCATCAGGCGCTTTGCCCACGCTTTTGCCTTTAGCTCCAGCGTCTATTACTTTAATCTCTGAAAATATTTTTAACGGTTTCTTGTTTCTCATTTGTACTTGATTTTCAAAAAAGTTAAATAACTTATTAAATGAAATTTGTTAATTTGCGCTAATTTAAAACTATAATTTATATAATGAATAAATTAAGCTCGCAAAACATTATTGATTTAGAATATAAATTCGGAGCACATAACTATCATCCACTACCTGTAGTTCTAAAAGAAGGAAAAGGTGTATTTGTATGGGATGTTGAGGGAAAAAAGTATTTTGATTTTTTATCTGCCTATTCAGCTGTAAATCAAGGACATTGCCATCCTAAGATTGTTAATGCTTTAATTGAACAATCGAAAAAATTGACATTAACTTCAAGAGCTTTTCATAACAATATCTTGTGGAAATATGAAGAATATATTACCAATTTATTTGGCTATGATAAAGTTTTACCTATGAATACCGGTGTTGAAGGCGGGGAGACAGCAGTTAAATTAGCAAGAAAATGGGCGTATGAGGTAAAAAAGGTGCCTGTAAACAAGGCTAAAATAATTTTTGTCGAAGGTAATTTCTGGGGTAGAACCTTGGCAGCCATCTCATCTTCAACTGATTCTTCTAGTACAAAGGGTTTTGGGCCATTTATGCCTGGTTACGAGATTATTCCATATAATAACATTCCTGCACTTGAAAATGCGTTAAAAGACCCAAATGTTGCTGCTTTTATGGTAGAGCCTATTCAGGGGGAAGCAGGCGTTGTAGTGCCAGATGAAGATTATTTGCTTAAAGCTTATAATTTGTGTAAAAAATCTAATGTTTTATTTATTGCGGATGAAGTTCAAACAGGTATTGGAAGAACTGGTAAAATGTTATGCTGTGACCATTATGATTTTAAACCAGACATACTTATTCTTGGAAAAGCTCTTTCTGGAGGAGTCTTTCCTGTTTCTGCAGTACTTTCTTCTGATGAGGTAATGCTAACAATTAAGCCTGGAGAGCATGGTTCTACTTTTGGAGGAAATCCAATAGCTTGTGAGGTTGCAATAGCTGCATTAGAGGTTATAGTAAATGAAAATATGATTGATAATGCTGAAAGACTAGGGAAGGTTTTTAGAAGGGAAATCAATAGCTTTATTAAAACCTCTACTATTGCCAAGCTCGTTAGAGGAAAAGGTTTGCTAAATGCAATTGTTATTAATGATGCCGAAGATGGAGATACTGCTTGGAATATTTGCATGTCAATGGCAGAGAAAGGGTTGCTTGCAAAACCTACACATGGAAATATAATTAGATTTGCACCGCCGTTGATTATTAATGATGAAGAATTAGGAGAGTGTGTGAAAATTATTACAACTACTCTTAAGGAGTTCGATAAATAGCTTTTAGTTACTAAAAAATATATTTTATTATGAAAACTTATAATTATACAAAATTCTTAACTGTTTTTTTTATTTCAATCTTATTTAACTTTACTTCATATTCACAAGAAACAGATGAAAAGGTTGAAGATGCTAAAGAAGAAAAATCTGAAAAACCTGATAAGAAAAAAAAGGAAAAAACTTATTCTGACATTGTTAATGACAAAACCATAACTGATGCTGGTTTATTTGATGTTCACAAGTTCGAGGATAAATATTACTATGAAATAAACGATAGTCTATTAGGTAGGGATATGTTAATGGTGACAAGAATAGTTAATATGTCTAAAGAAATTCCTCTATACCAGCATAAAATGAGTGAGCAAGTTTTAAGTTGGCAAAAATTTGATAATCACATCTTGTTAAAAGAAATTTCATATTCAAATTACGCTTCTGATTCACTACCAATAAAAGAGGCAGTTTCAAATGCTAATTTTGAACCTATAATTGCTAGTTTTAAAATTGAAGTTGAAAATAAAGATAAAAACTCTGTGGTTATTGATGTTACAGACCTCTATAAAAAGGATATAAAATCATTTGGTTATCCACAATCAAGACGAAAGAGTAATAAAATAACAGGTTTAGACACTAAGCTGTCATTTATAGAATCTATTAGAAGTTTTCCTAGAAATGTTGAGGTTAAGCATATAAAGACATATAAGTCTTCTGAGGCAAAAAATGGTCAGATCTCTATGCTTTTAAATAATTCTATGATCTTATTGTCAAAAGTCCCAATGAAAAGAAGGTATTATGATGAAAGAGTAGGGTGGTTTACAACTAGTCAAACAGACTATGGAATTGATAATCAAGAAGCAGAAACTGTAAAATATTTAGATAGGTGGAGATTAGAAGTAAAAGATGAAGATATTGAAAAATTTAAAAAAGGGGAATTGGTTGAGCCAAAAAAACCAATAGTATATTATATTGATAGAGCAACTCCAAAAAAGTGGGGGAAATATATTAAACAAGGAATCGAAGATTGGCAAGCAGCATTTGAGCTCGCTGGTTTTAAAAATGCTATTCTAGCAAAAGATCCTCCTAGCAAAGAAGAAGACCCTGATTGGAGTCCTGAAGATATCAGACATTCAGTCGTTAGATATTTAGCCTCACCAACTCTTAATGCTAATGGTCCTCATGTAAGTGATCCTAGATCTGGTGAAATAATTGAATCAGATATAAATTGGTATCATAACATTATGAGATTACTTAGAAACTGGTATTTTGTGCAAACTTCAGCAGTGGATCCTGAGGCTAGAGGAATTGAATTTAAAAATGAATTAATGGGTGAATTAATAAGGTTTGTTAGTGCGCATGAGGTTGGGCATACACTTGGTTTACCTCATAATATGGGTAGTAGTAGTGCATTTCCAGTTGACTCTTTAAGATCAGCAACTTTTACCCAAAAATATGGAACTGCACCATCTATTATGGATTATGCTAGATTTAATTATATAGCTCAACCTGGAGATGAAGGAGTTGCATTAACACCATCTCATTGGGAAAGCCCTAATGTTGGAGTATACGATAAATTTTCTGTTATGTGGGGTTACAAACCAATTCTTGATGTTTCTGAGGAGGAAGAAAAGGATATATTAAAGAAATGGATTATTGACAAGGAAGATGACATGATGTATAGGTTTGGTCCAAGCGGTGGTATTGATCCTAGCTCTCAAACTGAAGATTTAGGAGATAATGCTATTAAAGCTAGTGAGTATGGAATAAAAAATCTTAAGAGAATTATTCCAGAGCTTATGGAATGGACAACTGAAGATGGTGAAACATATGATGAGTTAGAATACATGTATGGGCAAGTATTAGGTCAGTTTAGAAGGTATATGGGGCATGTTGCAAGTAATATTGGAGGTGTTTATCAATATTATAAAACATCTGATCAAAAAGGACCAGTATACACTCATGTAGATAAAAACCATCAAAAGGCTTGTGTAGCTTTTTTGAATCAGCATTTATTTGAAACTCCTTACTGGATGATTAATAAAGATATTTTAAATAAAATTGAATATGCAGGAACTACAAATAGAATTAGATCGATGCAGTCAAGTTATTTAAATAGGGTTCTTGATTTTGGAAGAATGGCAAGAATAATTGAAAATGAAGCTTTAAATGGATCAAATTCTTATTCGTTAACTGAAATGATGAGTGATTTAAAGGATGGAATATGGTCAGAGTTAAAAAACAATAAATCTATAGATGTTTATAGAAGAAACTTGCAAAGAAGCTATATTTCAAGGTTAGGGTATATTATGAAAAATGAACAGTCTTCAAGACCAGGGTGGGGTGATTATATTACCACAATTAAAGTAGACGTGTCTGATGTTAGATCAATTACAATGGGCGCTCTTTTAGATCTAAAGAAAGATTTAAAAAAGGCGGTTAAGAGGTATTCTGATAAAAGAATTAAGAGTCATTTAAATTATTGTATTACAATGATTGATGAAGCTATGAAGATTAATGAAGCTATGAAAGGCAGCTAATTTTTTATTTATATTAACTAAGTATTTATTTTAAAATATTTTATAGATTTAACTAACTAACTTTTTATGAATAAATTTTCTAATACTTCCTATCAATGTTATTTTGATAATGCTGCAACCACAAGAGTAAGAGATGAGGTTGCTGAAAAAATAGTTGATGTGTTAAAAAATAACTACGGAAACCCTTCATCTACACATAGTTATGGTAGACCTTCTAAATCTTTAATTGAGGTATCTAGAAAAGAGATTGCAGCACATTTAAATGTAAGTTCTTCTGAAATTATATTTACTTCTGGAGGAACAGAAGCTGATAATTTAATTCTTAGAAGTGTAGCTAGAGATATGAAAATAAAGCACTTTATTTCATCTAAAATTGAACATCATGCTGTAACACACACGCTTGAGGAATTAGAAAAAGATTATAATGCTAAGATTTCATATGTAAAACTTGATAATAATGGGGGGATAGACTATGATAATCTTAGTGAATTATTATCTAACTCTAAAGACAGGTGTATGGTTAGCTTAATGCATGTCAATAATGAAATCGGTAATATGCTTGACTTAGAAAAAGTTTCAAAAATATGCTCTAAACATAACGCATTGTTTCACAGCGATACAGTTCAGTCTGTGGGACATTATAAGATGGATCTTTCAAAAACTAAAATCGATTTTATCGTAGCTAGCGCACATAAATTTCATGGACCAAAAGGGGTTGGATTTGCTTATATAAATAAGAATTGCCCTATAAGGCCTTTAATTTTTGGAGGGATGCAGGAAAGAGGTTACAGAGCAGGGACAGAAAGTGTTCATAATATTGTGGGTATGTCAGAGGCTCTAAATATTTCTATCGAGAAAATAGATGAAGAATATAAGTATATATACAACCTTAAAGAGCACTTTATTAATAGATTAAAAACTTCTATTAAAAATATAAAATTTAATGGTTATTCTGGAGACATTAAAAAATCTACATATACTCTTTTAAATGTACAGTTTCCTTTAGAAAAAGCTAAAGCTGAAATGTTTTTATTTAAGCTAGATCTATTAGGAATAGCATGTTCTAAAGGCAGTGCATGTCAGAGTGGGAGTGATGCAGGATCACATGTGTTAAATGAAGTATTAGACAATGATGGGCTCAATAAGGTTTCAGTAAGATTTTCATTAAGTATATACAATACAAAAGAAGAAATAGATAGAGTTGTCGATGAGGTAGTTAAACTTTTGGGTTAAAATTTAAATTCTAAATTAAGATTAAATATTCTTGGAGTAAGATAGTTTGGAATAGAGAATTGTCTTTTAGAATAAACATCTCTAACCCAGGTATTAGTAATAGAGTTTTGAACATTAAACATATTAAATATTTCTAATCCAACAGTAAATTCTTCAAATAAGCTTCTAAACCCATCTTTGTATTTTTTTTCATTTCCAACTATTATATATGAAACACCTAAATCTGCCCTTTTATAATCAGGTAGTCTATTTAAATAATTGTATGGATTGGAATAACTTGGAGCTCCACCTGGAACACCAGTATTGTATATCAAGTTTAGATACATTTTTAAATCAGGAATATTTGGAACATAATCTTGGAAAAGTATCCCAAATTTTAATCTTTGATCTGTCGGTCTAGCTATATATCCTTGGTCGTTTATATTTTCTTCGGTTTTTAGATATCCTAAACTAAACCATGACTCAGTTCCAGGAACAAACTCTCCATTTAGTCTTAAATCTAATCCATATGCATATGCTTTTGCATTGTTTTCTGCAGAATATCTTATCCTTACATTATCAATTGTGTAAGTATTGACATCATCCATCTTTTTATAATATAACTCAGACAATAATTTAAAAGGTCTATTCCATAACTCAAAAGAATAATCATTAGATAATACAAAATGAATAGATTTTTGAGCTTTTACATCATAATTAACATAACCATCAAAACCTCTTAATTCCCTGTAAAATGGAGGTTGATAATAAATACCCGTACTGAACCTAAATAACATATCTTTTTCCCAGTTTGGTTTTATTGCAAATTGTGCTCTAGGACTGATAACAGTGTTTAGCTTATTTTCATTTATTTTCCATCCATGTAATCTCAACCCTGCATTATAATAGAATTCTCCTAAACTACTGTTTGAAATCTTACTCCATTGAAGGTATGACTGAAGCCTTTTGATTGTAGTGTTACTAGTTGACCTTATATCACTAAATGGAAGAATTGGACCCTGGTTTGATTCATAAGGTTGTTGGCTTATTGAGTTAATAAATGGGGGATCTATTGAAAATCCAGCAGAATCAATTATTTCCCACTCAATGATTCTATCATCAATATTTTCTGATGAATATTTAACAGAGAATTCAAAATTATTATTATCAACTTTATAATATAATTTGTTTTCAATATTAAAAATTAATGCATCTAAGCTGTTTCTAGCATGATTTAATTGAGCTCCAATACCTTCACTGAATTCAACTTCTCCTAAATTTTCATCACCAATACTACTATTAACTTCTCCTAAATTATATTGAGCTAGAATGTCAAAATATTCTTTTTCTACTGTATTAAAAGTAGATGCAATCACCTTTAAAATTAAATTCTTTTTTAAGTTAATTTTAGCTGTAAGTGAAGAGAAAAATGTTTTATACTTGTCTTTCTCTTGACCATTATAATAAACTATTAATGCTGTAGGGTCTTCTAGTGTGCCAAAATTTGTTTGTCTTGTTTTAGGTTTATAATTATAATCGTTAATGGAGATATTTGATAGAAAACTTAATTCAATTTTATCTGATATTGTGTAAGTAAACAGATTTTGAAAATCAATAAAACTAGGCTTATAATTAGTCTTGGTTTCTCTAGACTGAACTAAAAGGCTATTATCTCTATATCTAAAACCTAGAATATTAGAAATTTTAGAATTATCAGATATAAAATCAGAAGAAATACTACTCCCTAATAGATTTAAATTACTTGATAATTTGTTTTCTACAGGTTTTCTATACTTAATATCTAAGACAGAGGACATCTTATCTCCATACTTAGATTGAAATCCGCCTGAAGAAAACTTTACAGATTTTATCAGATCAGTATTAACAAAACTCAGACCTTCTTGTTGGCCAGACCTAACTAAGAAAGGTCTATAAACCTCTACATCATTCACATAAACAAGGTTTTCATCAAAATTCCCTCCTCTAACCGAGTACTGCGTACTAAGTTCATTTGATATACTTACCCCAGGAAGAGTTTTTAATAAATTTTCAACTCCTGGTTGAGCTCCTCGTATTTTTCGTATAACTTCAGGATTAATATTTGAAACACCACTAAAATTGTCTCGAGACCTAGAATTAAGAACTATTGTAGCAATCTGTTCAATACTCTCATCCATTATAGGATTAAATTCAAATATCTCATCATCATTTAAATTAAATTTTAAACTAATTTTTTTATAATTAATATGGGTAAATTCAATATTAACATCTTGATTTGAAGTTACTTTTATAGAATAAAATCCATTAGAATTTGTAGTGGTTCCAGATAAATTTGAAATAACATTTATATTTTCAATTGGATTATTATTCTTATCCAGTATTACTCCTAAAATCTCAGCATTTTGAGCAAATGACTGAATTAATGAAAATAATGATAACACTAATATTGTTAATTTAGTTTTATTCAAGTTTAATTAGGTTTTCGATAAAAAGTAGTTTTATATTCAGATCTGTTCCCAACATTATCTATTACTTCAATAAATAAGTTGTTTTTAGCTTCTTTTATGACATTATCATCAAAATTATATACTAATACTCCTTTTTTTGTATTTAATTCAAAGAGAATCCACTTGTCGTTTATCCAGCCACTATATTTTCTGATTCCTGATTCATTATCTCTAATTTGTATTTTAAGATTAGTAAAATTAGATATCCAATCATTTTGTTTAAATCCAATTGGGGATATATAAGGGTTTATTGTGTCTAATTTTATCATATAATTCCCCAAGGTTTTAGTAGATGATTTCTTATTGTTTAATACATCTATTGTATATACGTAATTTACCATTTTATTCTTTTCAGATAGTTTTCCAACAAATAACTTATCTTTTATTGAATCATTATAACGATCTGTATTAAAAGAAATTGTAATTGGTTTAAGTAGTGGAATAGTGTCTTTGTCAATAGAAAGAATATCGTTTTTATAAGATATGTCAAGAAATAAGTCTTTATAGAATGCTTCTTTAGGAATATCAACCTTGGCATCTATAAAATCAAACTCATAATCTTTTTTAGTCTCTATAAAATCTAATTCACTAAACGATTTATTTTTATAATGATCTAAGCTATTAGTTAAACTATCCCCAATAATAGGAATTGTTAATCTACTTGTATTTTCATTTGAGTCTGTTAAGTGTATTTCATAATTATATGATTCTCCGTGATTTACTGATATATACCCATTATTTAATTTAGTAGTATAGAATTGCAAAGGATTATAATCTTCTACATATAATTTTTGTATTCTTTTTTTGTTGTTTTTAAAAAAAGCATAGTCAATAAATGTGTTTATATGTTTGGTTTCGTTAAATGAGATAGAATCAAATGATATAGATAGTATTTTATTACCGTTTAGATAGGTAGATATTTTAGAAACCCCATTCTTATTATTAGCTAAATCATGCTTGTCAAAAGCAATAATTCCAAAACCTATTTTTCCCGAATTCTTTATTGTATCAGCAAGATATCTAGTATTGGAAATTTTTTCTATTTTATGTTTATTTTGAACATCATATGAATCTTTTGTATAGAATAATTCGCTAACAAAAGGAGGAGTATTGTCTTTAATAGAAATATTTGAATTCAACAATGGATTGACAGGGATTTGATTAGCATCTCTTAATTCAAAATGTAAATGTGGTCCTGTTGTTCCTCCAGTGTTGCCACTAAATGCAATTATTTCATTTTTTAATATTTTAATTTCATTCTCTTTTGGAAAAAATTCAATTTCATAAGATTTCTTCCTGTACTGCTTAGATTTTACAATTTTTTCAATTTTAGGTGAGAATTTTTTTAAATGGGCATATACTGAGCTTGTGCCATTAGGATGTAATATGTACAATGCTTTTCCGTAACCACCATGACTTATTTTGATTCTACTTACGTATCCATTGTCATATGAATACACATTTAACCCCTCAACACCCTTTGTTTTAATGTCTATTCCTGAATGGAAATGATTAGATCTTAACTCTCCATAAGTTCCAGACAAATTAATTGGAATGTCTAATGGTATAATATCTTCATTTGTTGATTTATTCTGAGATAAGGCAATATTGCTTATAATCAGTAAAATGAAAAATACTATTCTCATGAAAAAAGTTTTATAAATATCATTTTTTTTGATGAAATAAATTAATTTTTTTAAAAAAATTGAAAATAATAATTATCTATATTAACTTTGTTTGTACAGCATTAATTTACATTAAATTGAAGAATTTAGAATCTATATCTATTGAAATTGAAGAAAAAGTCAGTAAAGCTTTAGCTAAGATTAGTAGATTGGTAGATCAAAATAAGGATTTGGATGAAAAATTAAATGTAGCTCTTGCCAAAAATTTAGATAATGAAGAAATAATTGAGTCGATGAAGGAAAAGTATAAGGCTTTGAAAATTGCAAGTGCTATTACTGGTAGTGATAGCAAAAATATTGGAGAAACAAAAAATGAAATCAATTCATTGATAAGAGAAGTAGATTACTGTATTTCTCAATTATCAGATTAAATATATGTCTGAAAAATTAAAAATTAAACTTTCTATTGCCAATAGAGTCTATCCATTGACAATACATCCTTCTCAAGAAGAGGGTTTAAGAAAGACTGCCCAAGAAATCAATAAAATGGTAAAGGAATTCGAAGAAAATTACTCTGTTAGAGATAAGCAAGATGTTCTAGCGATGTGTGCTCTGCAAATTGCTTCAAAGAAAACTCAGAAGACTATTGATGAAAATAATTTAAATAAATCATTAGAAGACAGACTCCTTCATTTAAATGAATTATTAAAAGAAGTATAATTTATTTATGTACTTTTAATCTACAAAACTACCTGCACTAGTTTTTTAATAAACTCAACACTAATAAATTAAAAAGGGTGAGTTTAAGTTGTTAAATCGTGCTGAAAATTTTCAGATTTTTGATCAGCTTTGTAGCCCTAAACCTGTTAAAAAGGAGTTTATAATAAAATGCTTGTGTAGGTTTTTTTATACATATTGAATTAGACACATCTAAGCCAATATATCTAATTAGCACTTGATCTAGGATGAAATTTATTAATAGCAGTAATTAGCATTCTATTGTCGACATGCATATATATTTCTGTAGTAGTTATGCTTTGATGACCTAATAATTGTTGAATTGTTTTAAGGTCAGCACCATTCTCTAATAAATGAGTAGCAAATGAATGTCTAAAAGTGTGAGGAGAAATAACTTTATTGATGTTTGATAATTTGGTTAAATTTTTTACGATAGTAAAAATCATTGCTCTTGAAAGGGCATTACCTCTTCTATTTAAAAATACTATATCTCTAAATTCTTCAATAATCTTTATTTTTTTTCTTGAATTAGTAATATAGGTTTTAATAATCTTTTTAGTTAGTGTACTTATAGGAACTAATCTTTGTTTATTTCCCTTACCAGTAACTTTAATAAAGCCTTCGCTAAAAAACAGGTCTGAAAGTTTAAGTGAAATTAACTCACTAACTCTTAGTCCACACCCATAAAGGGTTTCAATAATAGCTACATTCCTCTCATATTCATTTGATTTTGAGTCTATCATTGATATTAGCTTATCTATTTCTTTAATTGTTAATGTATCAGGAAGTTTTCTTGAAATTCTTGGTGATTCAATTAAGGACAAAGGGTTGTTAGTAATATACTTCTCAAAAATAAGATATTCAAAGAAACTTCTAAGACCTGATATTATTCTGGACTGTGAGCTAGAGCTGATAGAATTAGATATTGAATAAATAAATTCTTTTACTAAATCTGATGAAACTTTTAATGGGCTTATAGATTTATTATTATTTAAAATAAAATTAGATAGTTTTAGAATATCACTTTCATAACTACTAATAGAGTTATTTGATAGTCCTCTTTCTATTTTTAAATAATTTTTGAAATTATTTATTGCTGTTTCCCATTTCATTCCATTAGTTTATGGGGAGAATTTAATTAAAGATGTATAACTTCATCGTATGCGTCAGCTACTGCTTCCATTATTGCCTCACTCATAGTAGGGTGAGGGTGTATTGTTTTAAGCACTTCTAACCCTGTAGTTTCAAGCTTTCTTCCTAGAACAGCTTCTGCTATCATATCCGTTACTCCAGCTCCAATCATATGACAACCTAACCATTCACCATATTTTGAATCAAATATAACCTTAACAAAACCATCTTTTTTTCCAGATGCGCTAGCTTTTCCAGAAGCAGAAAAAGGAAATTTCCCAATTTTTATATCAAATCCTTTATCTATAGCTTGCTTTTCAGTTAAACCAACACTAGATATTTCTGGAGAACAATATGTGCATCCTGGGATATTTCCATAGTCAATTGGCGCAACATCATGCCCTGAAATTTTCTCTACACACAAGATTCCTTCAGCTGAAGCAACATGTGCAAGAGCAGGTCCTGGAACAATATCACCAATAGCATAATAACCAGGAATATTAGTTTGATAATAGGAGTCTACTAGTACTTTATCTTTATCTACAGCAATACCTACATCCTCTAAACCAATATCTTCAATATTAGACTTTATTCCAGTTGCTGATAATAAAACATCCGCAGATATAACCTCATCACCTTTTTTAGTTTTAACAGTTGCTTTTACATCTTTTCCTTTAGTATTTATTGATGTTACCTCTGTAGATGTTAAAACTTTAATACCTTTCTTTTTAAAGGATTTTTCTAATTCTTTTGAAATTTCCTGATCCTCTAAAGGAACTAGATTAGGTAAGTACTCTACTATAGTAACCTCCGTACCTAAGCTGTTATAGAAATACGCAAATTCTACTCCAATTGCACCTGAACCAACTACAATCATCTTTTTTGGTTGTTTGGATAAGCTCATAGCTTCTCTATATCCAATAACTTTTTTTCCATCCTGAGGTATTGAAGGCAGTACTCTTGACCTAGCGCCAGTAGCTATAATAATATTTTCTGCTTGATATTCTATTCCATCTACATCAACAACTTTTCCGGGTTTAACTTTCCCGTAACCATTTATCACATCTATCTTGTTTTTTTTCATAAGAAATTTAACACCTTTACTCATGCCGTCAGCAACATTTCGGCTTCTTGAAATAATTGCATTAAAATCACTAGATATTCCTTTTGTAGAAAAACCATAATCATCAGCATGATTTAAATATTCAAAAACTTCTGCAGATTTTAATAATGCCTTTGTAGGTATACATCCCCAATTTAGGCAAATTCCACCCAGACTTTCTTTTTCAACTAAAGCAGTTTTAAAACCTAGCTGTGATGCTCTAATAGCAGTTACATATCCTCCTGGACCACTTCCAATAATTATTATATCATATTTTGTCATTTCGTTTAAGCTTTTATATTATTTAGATTTCTTATTAAAATCAAGACTTACTGAATTAACACAGTATCTTTTTCCTGTTTCAGTTGGGCCATCGTCAAATATGTGCCCCAGATGTCCATTGCAGTTTGCACATATAATTTCTACCCTATACCTGCTTAAGGAATAATCATCTACATATTTTATTGCTCCCTTTACAGCTTCATCAAAACTTGGCCAACCACAATCAGATTTAAATTTTTGATCACTTGTAAACAAAGGAGTTTTACAGCCATTACAGTTATATACTCCATTTTCAAAATGCGTGTTATACTCTCCTGTATGAGGGTATTCAGTCCCTTTTTCAATTAATACTCTATACTCTTCATCATTTAGTATTTTTTTCCATTCTTCAGGTGTTTTATTGCTCATATCATTTTGTTTTATTTTTTGGGTAGTATTTACAATCTTTTCTTGCGAGAAAACACTATTATAATAACAAAGAAACAAGATTGCTAACACCCATGGATTTTTCATATAAATAACAATTTAATTGGCTATAATATAAAATATATTCTTATCTTTTTAACCTATTAATTAAACTATACTAAGACTTCTGCAAAAGTATCTTAATTATATGAAAAAATACAAAAAAGGAAGTAAAAAGTTATTAAATGCTTGGGCTATATATGATTGGGCTAATTCAGTATACCCACTTGTAATTTCTACAGCAATCTTTCCGATATACTATGGAATCATTACTGATGACTATATAGACTTTTTTGGCTATTCTTTTAAGAATACTGCACTTATTAGTTATGTGACTGCATTCGCGTTTGTAATTTTAGTTTTTCTTTCACCACTACTATCTGGTATTGCTGATTATACAGGAGGTAAAAAGTTCTTTATGAAAGTTTTTTGCTATTCTGGATCTGCTGCATGTATCTTGTTGTATTGGTTTGAAATAGATAATTTAAACTTAAGCCTTCTTTATTATTTTATTGCATTAATAGGGTTTTGGGCAAGTCTAGTCTTCTACAATTCTTATTTACCTGAAATAGCTTACCAAGAACAACAAGATAAAATAAGTGCGAAAGGATATGCAATGGGTTACGTCGGTAGTGTTATCCTTCTTTTAGTTAATCTTATAATGATTAATTTTCCAGAGTATTTTGGAATTTCTGATTCAAGTGGGGTAGTAGCTGAAATAAAAGCAATGAAATTATCCTTTATAATGGTTGGTGTCTGGTGGTTTTTATTTAGTCAATACAGTTTTTACTATTTACCCGGAAGAAAATACTATAATTCACAAAAATCATTAGATAATTCCTCAATCAATAAGAAAGGTATTATTTTTTCAGGTTTTCATGAACTAAAGACAGTATGGGATGAGTTAAAAAACAATCAAATTCTAAAAACATTTCTACTAGCATTTTTTATTTATAGTATAGCACTGCAAACCGTAATTTTAGTAGCAACTTATTTTGGTGAAGCTGAAATTAGTTGGAGTGAAGGAGAGAAAACCTTTGGACTTATTCTTAGTATACTACTTATTCAACTAGTAGCAATGTTTGGCGCATTGCTTAGTGCTAAAATATCTGATAAAATAGGAAATCTAAAAACGCTTATAATATTAAATATTATATGGGCACTTATATGTGTTTTCGGTTATTATGTAGAAACTTCAACTGAGTTTTATATTGCTGCTGGTTTAGTTGGCTTAGTAATGGGGGGAATTCAAGCATTGTCTAGATCAACATTTTCTAAATTTATACCTAGCACTACAAATAACACATCATATTTTAGTTTTTATGATGTTTCACAGAAATTAAGCATTGTGATTGGTATGACTCTTTTCGCCACTATAGACCAGATTACAGGAAGCATGAGAAACTCAATATTATTATTTCTAGTCTTCTTTGTTATAGGTGCAATAATTCTTATCAAATTAAATAAAAAGATAGAACATAATCTATTGGCATAAAAATTGAACAATATATACTGAAAAAAATATTTTATTTAGCTATTAACAGATATGGTTATTGACTAATAAAATAAAACATAAATAATATGTCGCAAGAAAATATATTTAATATTGACAATTTGTCAGCTCAGGATATTGATGAAAATTCGGAATTAATTCCTTTAATGACCACTGAGGATGAAAAAGAGATAATTAAAGAGAATTTACCTAAAACATTACCAATACTTTCATTAAGAAACACTGTTCTGTTTCCTGGTGTTGTTATTCCAATTACAGCTAGTAGAGATAAATCCATACAATTAATTAAGGATGCAAATAATTTTAACAAGTTACTGGGTGTTGTAGCTCAAAAAAACGAAAAAGTTGAAGATCCTAAACCAAATCAAATATACAAAGTAGGTACGGTAGCAAAAATACTTAAAGTACTTCAAATGCCTGATGGTAATACAACAGTTATAATTCAGGGTAAAAAGAGATTTGAAATAGATAGGATAATCTCAGAAAAACCATATATAACAGCAAATATTAAAGATATTTCAGAAGTCAATCCGGGAGATGATAACTCAGAATTTAAAGAAATAGTTGATTCAATTAAGGAACTTTCATTGGATATAATAAAACGAAATCCAAATATTCCATCAGAAGCATCTTTTGCTATAAAAAATATAGAAAGTAATTCATTCTTAATCAATTTTGTTTCATCTAACATGAACTTGCCTGTTTCGGACAAACAGAAATTACTAGAGATGAATGATTTGAAACAAAGAGCATTGGACACTTTAAAATTCATGAATATTGAGTTTAAAAAACTTGAGATAAGAAATGACATACAATCAAAAGTTCAAACAGATCTGAATCAACAACAACGGGAATTTTTTCTTCATCAACAAATGAAAACCATTCAAGAAGAATTAGGTGGTGTTAGTCATGATAGTGAGATTGATGATATGAAGAAAAGAGCATTAAAGAAGAAATGGGATGATAATATTAAGCAACATTTTGAAAAGGAGATTGCTAAATTACAAAGAATGAATCCTCAAGTTGCAGAATATTCAGTTCAAAGAAACTATTTAGACTTGCTTTTAGATTTACCTTGGAATAGCTATAGTAAAGATAAATTTGACTTAATTAAGGCTAGGAAAATACTTGATAGAGATCATTTTGGGCTAGATGATGTAAAAAAGAGAATTATAGAGTATTTAGCCGTATTAAAAATAAGAAATGACATGAAATCGCCTATTTTATGCCTTCATGGACCTCCTGGAGTTGGAAAAACGTCATTAGGAAAATCAATTGCAGAAGCAATTGGAAGAAAATATGTAAGAATTTCTTTAGGCGGATTAAGAGATGAGGCAGAAATAAGAGGACATAGAAAGACATATATTGGAGCTATGCCTGGAAGAATAATTCAAAACATTAAAAAAGCAGATAAATCAAATCCTGTTTTTGTTCTAGATGAGATAGATAAAATAGCTCATTCAAATATAGGAGATCCATCTTCGGCAATGTTAGAAGTGTTAGATCCAGAGCAAAACAAGGAGTTCTATGATAATTACTTAGAGTTAGGTTATGATTTATCAAAGGTCATGTTTATTGCAACATCCAATAATCTTTCTTCGATCCAGCCTGCATTATTAGATAGAATGGAAGTAATTAATGTTAGTGGGTATACAACAGAAGAAAAGGTGCAAATAGGGAAAAAGTTTTTATTGCCGAAACAATTAAATGAACATGGGTTAAAAAGAAAAGATCTTAAAATTACAAATGCTGTTATGGAAAAAATAACAGAAGGTTATACAAGAGAATCAGGTGTGAGGGGGTTGGAAAAACAAATAGCAAAATTAGTCAGAAATTGTGCTAAAAATATAGCAACAAACATAAAGTATAATCCAAACATATCAATTGAAGAGATGAATAAAATTCTTGGAAATCCTAAGCTTGAAAGAGATAAATATGAAAACAATGATATTGCAGGAGTTGTAACTGGCTTGGCTTGGACAAGTGTTGGTGGAGATATACTATTCATTGAATCTATACTTTCAAAAGGAAAAGGAAAGCTTTCAATTACTGGGAATTTAGGAAAAGTCATGAGTGAGTCAGCAAAAATTGCATTAGAATACATTAAGTCAAATGCAAATAAATTTGGTTTATCATCAGATATGTTTGAGAACTATAATGTACATATTCATGTCCCAGAAGGTGCTACACCTAAAGATGGGCCAAGTGCAGGAATAGCGATGTTGACTTCTTTAGTTTCATTGTACACTCAAAAGAAGATTAAATCAAAAATAGCAATGACAGGTGAAATTACTTTAAGAGGGAAAGTCTTGCCAGTGGGAGGAATAAAAGAAAAGATTCTTGCTGCAAAAAGAGCAAAAATTAAGGAGATTATTCTTTCAAAACAAAATGAAAGAGATGTAAATGAAATTAAAAATGAGTATTTAAAAGGGTTGAAATTTCACTATGTTAGTGAAATGAGCGATGTCATTGATATAGCACTAACAAATCAAAAGGTTAAAAACTATAAAACATTACAATAATCAACTATAAATAGAGTTTATTCATATAATTATCTATTCTTAATTAAGATGAAGAATACTTTATTAATTATAATACTAGCTACAACTATCCCAGTGTTTTCACAAATAGCTGGAGAATCTACATACCAATTTCTTAATATATCTTCTTCTCCAAGACAATTAGCTTTAGGAGGTAAAACAATAACAAATTTTGACTACGATGTTAGTCAGGCCTTGTATAATCCATCAGTAATAAATTCTGAAATGGACAATAATTTATCGATAAACTTCTTTAATTATTTTGCTGATATTACTTATGGAAGCGCTGCATATGCATATACGTTAGATAATAGGGGTAATACTCTTCATTTTGGTGTTTCATATATAAATTATGGAGATTTTCAAGGATATAATGAAGTTGGAGAACCTACAAATAATTTTACAGGTAATGAGACAGTAATATCAGCTGGGTATGCAAATAAATTTAATGAATTACCTATTTATTATGGTATTAATATAAAGTTAATAACATCGAAGTTTGAGCAATATAACTCTATAGGGATTGGTAGTGATATTGGATTCTATTATAAAAATGAAGATTTAATGCTTGATGTGGCATTAGTTTTTAGAAATATTGGAGGTCAAATAAAATCATTTGATAATATAAATGAGAAATTACCATTCGAAGTTGATTTGGGTTTTTCTCAATTAGTCGAAAATGCGCCAATAAAATGGCATTTTACATTTGAAAACATACATAAATGGCCAATTGGATTATCTAATCCTTCTAGATTGATAATTGACCTGGATGGTAATATAACTGAAGAGGAGGTGAGTTTTATGAATGATTTTCTAAGGCACGTTATCGTTGGGGCAGAATTGTTTCCTGAAAGTATTTTTAATTTACGTTTAGGTTATAGTTTTAGAAGAGCAGAAGAATTAAGAATTATAGATCAAAAGAATTTTTCAGGTTTATCATTTGGATTTGGAATTAAATTTAACAAACTTCGTTTTAATTATAGTCATGCAAGATATTCTAGCGCATCAAACGTTAGTTTCCTTGGTCTACAAATTGATTTAAATTGATGAAAAAATTTATTATTGCTATAGACGGTTATGCTTCAACTGGTAAAAGTAGTTTAGCAAAACAACTATCATTGCATCTTAACTACGTTTATGTCAATTCTGGATCAATGTATAGGGCAATTACTTTTTTTGCATTAAAAAATGGGCTAACTCCTTTAAATAAAGAAAATATAGATCGCTTAATAAATTTATTACCAGAAATTAGATTAGATTATAGAACAAATAATGTAACTGGAATTTCTGAAATACATTTAAACAATAAAAATATAGAAGGAGAAATAAAAACTCTTGAAGTTTCCGAATATGTAAGCTTAGTAGCAGAAATATCTGAAATACGAAAGTTTGTAGTTAAGATTCAAAAATCTTTTAAAAACAAAAATGGATTAGTAATGGATGGTAGAGATATTGGCTCGGTAGTTTTTCCTAATGCAGATTTGAAACTTTTTTTAAAAGCATCTGAACAAGTTAGAGCTAAAAGAAGGTATGATGAATTAATTAATGAAGGCTATACAGTAGAATATAAAGATATTCTTGAGAATATTATAAATAGAGATTCAAAAGATACAAAAAGAAAAGACTCTCCATTAATTATAGCAAAAGATGCAGTAGTAATTGATAATTCTGAATTAAGTATTAATGATCAGTTAGACATTATTATTAGACTAATAAATTCTGAGTTATAATTTTAAAATCATCTAATTAGGCTATTCAATTTAATATTATTAAATTCGCATTCCTTTTGGTAATAATTCGACAAGACAAAAGGGATAGAAAGAATATATTAATTTCTTCTGAAAGTAAGTCTTACTTAATTCTGTCGATTACTTTTCAGAATACAAATTTTTAATTTATGGCTAAAGAAGACATAAAAACTGAAGAAAATGCTTCAGAAAAGGATAAAGAAATAAATCCTAAAAAAGCTTCAAAGGAATCAAAACCTAAAAAATCTACTAAAAACAAAGAAGCTAAATCCAGTGCAAAATCTAAATCAGAAGAGTCTAAAGAAGTATCTGAAACTTCAACAGATAATAAAAAAGAAAAATCACCTGATAAATTTCTTAAGGAATTTGATTGGCATAATTATGAAGAAGGAATTGAAAAAGTTGATGAAGAAAAGCTTAAAGATTTTGATAAACTAGTTAAAGAAAATTTTGTAGAAACTCTAACAAATGAAGTTGTTGAAGGTACTGTTGTGCATATCTCTGAGAGAGATGCAATAATAGATATAAATGCTAAATCTGAAGGAGTGATATCTTTAAATGAATTTAGATATAATCCAAGCTTAGCTGTTGGCGATAAAGTAGAAGTATTAATTGACATTAGGGAAGATGCATCAGGTCAGCTAATATTATCACATAGGAAAGCAAGAGTAATTCAGGCGTGGGATAGGGTTAATGCAGCACATGACACTGGAGAAGTTGTTAATGGCTTTGTTAAATGCCGTACTAAAGGAGGAATGATTGTTGATGTATTTGGAATTGAAGCCTTTTTACCTGGATCTCAAATTGATGTTAAGCCTATTAGAGATTACGATCAATTTGTTAATAAAACTATGGAGTTTAAGGTAGTTAAGATAAATCATGAATTTAAGAATGTTGTAGTTTCTCATAAGGCATTGATTGAAGCAGATATAGAACTCCAGAAAAAAGAAATAATTAAACAATTAGAAAAAGGTCAAATTCTAGAAGGTTCTGTTAAGAATATTACCACATATGGTGTATTCATGGACCTAGGGGGAGTTGATGGATTAGTACATATTACAGATCTTTCTTGGTCAAGGATTAATCATCCGAATGAGATTGTTGAATTAGATCAAAAACTTAAGGTAGTGATTCTTGATTTTGATGAAGATAAGTCTAGAATACAATTAGGACTTAAACAATTAAGCAAGCATCCTTGGGAAGAATTAGGTGAAGATTTAAAAATTGGAGATGTTGTAAAAGGTAAAGTAGTTGTTATTGCCGATTATGGTGCCTTTATTGAAATAGCAGAAGGTGTTGAAGGATTAATTCATGTTTCTGAAATGTCCTGGTCAACCCATTTAAGATCTGCACAAGATTTTGTAAAAGTTGGTGATCAAATCGAAGCTAAAATACTGACTTTTGACAAAGAGGAAAGAAAAATGTCTCTAGGTGTAAAACAACTTACTCCCGACCCCTGGACTGATATTACAAAAAAATATCCTGTTGATTCAAAACATACTGGTATAGTTCGAAATTTTACCAATTTTGGAGTTTTTGTTGAATTAGAAGAAGGTGTCGACGGATTAATATACATCTCTGATCTTTCATGGACGAAGAAAATTAAGCATCCTCGTGAATTCTGTAATGCAAATGAAAACATAGAAATAGTTGTTTTAGAATTAGACGTAGAGAACAGAAAATTAAGTCTTGGTCATAAACAATTAACTGAAAATCCTTGGGATAAATATGAAGAGGAATTCGCAATGAATTCTATACATAAATCGTCAATAAAAGAAATGGTTCCTAAAGGAGCAATTGTAAAATTTAATGACGAGGTAACAGGATTTGTACCGCTTAGATATATAGTTAAAGAAGATGGTTCTAAATTAGAAGTTAATGAGGAGGCTGACTTTAGAGTAATTGAATTTAATAAAGATTCAAAACGAATTGTTTTATCACATTCTCAAACTTATACAAAAAAAGAAGTAGAAAGTGAGAAGCCTGTTAAAAAGAAAAAGTCAAAAGCGAAAGAAAAGCCAGAAATCAAAACTACATTAGGTGATGCAAATGAACAGTTAAAACAGCTAAAGGATAAAATGGACGGAAAATAAGAAAAAGCCTCTCAATTATGAGAGGTTTTTTTTTGATTCGTTATTAATGTTTTTAATTTTTATATTTAGGTATTATATTTTCTATGAAAAAAACAATACTCCTTAATTCAAAAGAATTAAAAATTACTATAGATAGGTTAGTTTGCCAATTAGTGGAGAATCATAATACATTTTCTAATACAATCTTAGTTGGATTGCAGCCTAGAGGGAAATATTTATGTGAAAAGATTGTGCATGCTTTAAAATCTGACTATAATATTGAAAATCCTAATAATGGACTTTTAGATATAACTTTTTATAGAGACGATTTTAGAAGAGGTGAAAAGATTTTAAAACCGAGTAAAACAGATTTTAACTTATCTGTCGAAAATAAAAACGTTGTTTTTATAGATGATGTTTTATTCACTGGAAGAACTGTAAGAGCTGC
Organism: Flavobacteriales bacterium; assembly: GCA_004213965.1. Taxonomy (GTDB): domain Bacteria; phylum Bacteroidota; class Bacteroidia; order Flavobacteriales; family Flavobacteriaceae. Next base: position 43,939 of record SGZI01000001.1, on the reverse strand, counting down.
TTTAACGGCAATAGAGTCATTTGGTAGACCTAAATCTATTGAGTTGTTAATTTTAATTGATAGAAGATTTAGCAGAGAACTTCCAATACAACCTGACTATAAGGGAATACAGGTAGACGTGTATGAAAATCAAAAGGTTTCGATTGAATGGAGCGATGAATCTATGGGGAATTATGTTTATATAAAATCAACTAAAGAACATGAATGAATTAAGTGTTAATCATCTTTTAGGAATAAAGCACCTCACAATTGAAGATATCAATTTAATTTTTCAAACTGCTGACAACTTCAAAGAAGTAATAAATAGACCAATTAAAAAAGTGCCATCATTAAGGGATGTTACTATTGCTAATTTATTTTTTGAAAATTCTACTAGAACGAAGCTTTCATTTGAGTTGGCTCAAAAAAGATTGTCTGCTGACATAATAAATTTTTCAGCATCACAATCGTCTGTAAAAAAAGGAGAATCATTAATTGATACAGTTAATAATATTCTTTCAATGAAAGTTGATATGGTTGTATTAAGGCATCCTAACCCAGGAGCTCCTAAGATGTTATCTAATAAAATTTCAGCTTCTATAATAAATGCAGGAGATGGATCTCATGAACATCCTACTCAAGCCCTTTTAGATTCTTATTCAATTAGAGAAAAATTAGGGGAAGTAAAAAACAAAAATATTTTAATAGTTGGAGATATTAAACATAGCCGAGTTGCATTATCAAATATTTATTCTCTACAGCTTCAGGGAGCAAATGTTATGGTTTGCGGACCAAAAACATTAATTCCTAAGTATTTACATAAGCTTGGTGTAAAAATTGAACATAGCTTAGAAAAAGCACTTAAATGGTGCGATGCTGTAAATATGCTTAGACTTCAAAATGAACGAATGAAAAATAGTTTTTTTCCAAGCATAAGAGAATATACTAAGTATTATGGCTTAACAATGAATCATTTGGATTCATTGGATCATAAAATTATAGTCATGCATCCGGGGCCAATTAATAGAGGAGTTGAAATATCAAGTGATGTTGCTGATTCAAAATATTCTATAATATTGGACCAAGTTGAAAATGGTGTTGCTATTAGAATGGCTGTTATTTATCTTCTTGCAAAGAAGAATACATTTAAAATTCAATAAAACAATGCTGTAATGGAAGATTTAAGTAATTATAGAGAGAATTATTCAAAACAGAAGTTGTTGGAGGAAAACACGCCTAACAACCCTTTTAAGCTGTTTAAAGATTGGTTTGAAGATTCAAATAAAAATTCTAAGGGAAGAGAAGTCAATACAATGATTTTAAGTACTATTGGAATTGATGGATATCCAAAGGGTAGAGTAGTGCTGTTAAAATATTTTTCTGAAAAAGGCTTTATTTTCTTTACAAACTATAGGAGCGAAAAGGGTAAAGCAATAGATCTTAACAATAAAGTTTCATTAACTTTTTTTTGGGAAGATTTAGAAAGACAGGTTATAATAAAAGGTAATGCTGAAAGGACAGATGATGATTTTAATAAGGAATACTTTAATTTAAGGCCTAAAGGAAGTAAAATTTCTGCTCATGTTTCTAATGAACAAAGCTCGATAATTCCAAACAGAGAAATACTAGAGAACAGATATAAAGAACTATCTTCCAAACTAAAAGATAATGAAATAGAAAAACCTGATTATTGGGGTGGATACATAGTAATGCCAACTGAATATGAGTTTTGGCAAGGAAGAGAAAACAGGCTGCATGACAGAATTAGTTATTCATTAGAGAATTCTAAATGGGCTAAAAAAAGACTTTCTCCATAAATAATCAAGAATACACAAGGGTTGAATAGATATGCAGCAATAGATATAGGATCAAATGCAATAAGGTTACTAATAGTAGGTTTAATTCCAAACAGGTCAAAGCAATATAGAAAGATAAGCCTGATTAGAGTTCCTATAAGATTAGGTCAAGATGTATTTATTTACAACAAAATATCAAAGACAAAAGCAAGAGATCTACAAAAAACACTAAAGTCTTTTAAGTTATTAATGTCTGTAAATAAGGTTGATAAGTATAAAATATGTGCTACATCAGCAATGAGAGAGTCAAGTAACTCAAAAAAGATTATAAATACCATTTATAAAAAGCTGGGTTTAAAAATTAACGTAATACCAGGAAAGGAAGAGGCAGCTATTATAGCAAATGTCTTTGCTAAAGATTTTAATAATTATAATAATTTATTATATGTAGATGTTGGTGGAGGTAGCACTGAGCTAACTATTATAAATAAAGGGAAAATTATTAAATCAAAATCATTTAAGATTGGTACTGTTAGAATGTTAAATGATTTAGTGAAAACTAAAGTATGGTCAGAGTATGAAAAGTGGATTAGAAATAACACTAAAGAATATAAAAATATTTCAACAATTGCTTCAGGTGGAAATGCAAACAAACTCCTTAAAATTTCTAGAAAAAAAATAGCAGAACCTATGTCTATAGATTTAATTAAAGAGATTTTTGTAGAATTAAACAAATATTCATTTGATGAACGAGTTATAAAATTTAATCTAAATATAGACAGAGCAGATGTAATTATTCCTGCTACAGAAATATATTTAAAATCTATGAAATTTTCTAAATCTAATCAGATAATCATTCCTAGAATAGGCTTGGCTGATGGTATAATTAGAAAAATTGATGCTGAGGAGGGCTATGGAGATAATTTAACTATATAGAGAGGTTAAAAGCATCTTTTAATAGTTCTATATTTGGATTCTTTTTTTTCATCAGGTCGTATTTGTCTTTATCTGTGTAAATGAATTTTTCTTGAACCCCCTCATCAACTGTGATTTTCAGATAAACATCTTTGTTCTTAAGATGCTCTCTAAAATATTCTAGTATTTCTGTTTTTACAGATTCTAATTCAACCTTATTTGTTGAATTTGGCAAAGTAAGTTCAATAGTTTCATTATTTAATTCAGGCTTGTCTATTCTTAAAATTGAAGCAATATTATATCTGCCATTTTCTTCCATCATTTCTGAATACTTCTCCCATAATGCAATTACATCTAATTCTGTATAAGGAGCATTATCTGAGGGTTTTTCTATAATATCATTAGTTGACAATTCATTAGTATCTTCCTTACGCTCAATACTTTTAAGAGATAATCTAGAAGTTGATTTTTGATCTATTTTAAAATCTAATTTTGGCTTAACATCAATTATCTCTTCTTTTGATATAATGTTGTCTTTGATAATTAAATTTGAATTGAAATATGAAGCAGGAATTATTTTATAATTAAGCTTTTTTTTTTCATCATTATAATTTAATGATGCTAATTTCATAAGAGTTAGTTCAATTAGAAGATTTTGATTAATACTCCTAGAGTAGTTAATATCACACTCATTTGTAATCTTAATAGATTCAATTAAATAGTTTAAATCAATTTTAGAAGAAGCTTCTTTAAATCTTAATTTTGTTTCACTATCTGTACTAAAAAGAGATATTGATTTGGGGTCCTTACTTACTAGTAAATCTCTAAAAAATGTTCCTAATCCTGAAATTAATAAATCCCCTTGCATTCCTTTAGACAAAATTGTGTTTGATAAGACTAATAATTCAGGAATCTTATTATCTAGTATAAGGTCTAATAGATCAAAATAAACTTGATTATCAATAATATTAAGGCTTTCCATAACATTTTCGATAGAAATTTCATTTGTTTTCGAGTTCAATATTCTATCATAAATTTGAAGTGCATCTCTCATTGACCCATCTGCTTTTTTAGCAATTACAGTGATCGCATTCTCGTTATATTTAACTTTTTCTTTCTTGCTGATATTAATCAGGTATGATGAGATGTCTTCAACACTAATCTTCTTAAAATCATAGATTTGGCATCTAGAAAGAATGGTTGGGATAATTTTATGTTTTTCAGTAGTTGCAAGAATAAATACACAATGTTTTGGTGGTTCTTCTAATGTTTTTAGAAAAGCATTGAAGGCGCTGGAAGATAACATATGAACTTCATCAATTATGTATACTTTGAAATGACCTGTTTGTGGTGGAATTCTAATCTGATCTGTTAAATTTCTAATTCCATCAACACCATTATTAGATGCTGCATCTAATTCAAAAATATTAAAAGAGTAATCATTGTCTTTATCTATTCCGCCTTCATTTATCATCCTTGCAAGTATTCTTGCACAACTTGTTTTTCCAACACCTCTAGGTCCTGTGAAGAGCAGGGCTTGAGATAACTGCTTAGTTGTAACTGCATTTTCTAGTGTAGAAGTGATGACTTCCTGACCAACAACCTCGTTAAAAGATTTTGGCCTATATTTTCTTGCAGATATTTGATAATCCCCCATGATTTTAAATTTACAAAATATTGCTATCTAATTATAAATTTATCTCTAATAATTATTAAAATATTATGTTTTAAACAAAATGATTATTTTTGCGCTTTAAGTTGGTCGCCTTATCGCTATATTTTATATAGAGGAAAGTCCGAACACCAAAGTACATCATAGTGGTTAACAGCCACCGATTGTAAGATCAGGAATAGTGCAACAGAAAGTATGTACAGGTAATGCTGTAGTGAAATCAGGTAAACTCTATGAGGTGCAATGCCATGTATACCAGCTATAAGAGTTGTACGCTCAATGTTGGAGGGTAGGCAGCTAGAATAAATTGGCAACAATTTATCAAGATAAATGATAAGGGCTTGAAAAAGTACAGAATTCGGCTTATAGACCTACTTATTTAAGAAAAAGCAAGTATTTTATTATACTTGCTTTTTTATTTAAAAAAACTAAATGAGGTGTCCCCATATGTTCTTGAATCAACTATTCTTTTATGATCAGAAAAATTAATTTTCTTAAAGTGTTCTATTATTAACACCCCTTGATCATTCAACATTTCAGAATTTACAACTAATTCAATAATACAGTTTAATTTTTGCATATCTACTGAGTAGGGAGGGTCAGCAAAAAATATATCAGCATTAACCCTGTTATGCTCAAGAAATTTATAAACATTTCTTTTTACAACAGATATACCCATCTCTAAAGATTTTGATTGCTTTATTATAAAATTTGTGCATTTAGAATTATTGTCAATTGCTAAAACCTTTTGCACTCCTCTAGAATAGAATTCATAGCTTATATTACCTGAGCCAGCAAATAAATCAACGACAGAGATATCTTCAAAAGTATAGTTGTTTGAAATTATATTAAACAAACCTTCTTTTGCTATATCAGTAGTGGGTCTTACAGGTAGGTTTTTAGGAAAACTAATTCTCTGACCTTTATTTTTCCCTGATATAATTCGCATTTAGAAGCCTTTTTTTATAATTATATCTGATTTTAAATCATCATAATAAGCACTATCAGTTTTTATGTTTGAATTATATAAAGAAACATTGCGGATATATTTATATATTATTTCATAATATTCATCATCAATAGAGATAGATCCAGAAATAATTAGTGGAGTTTTTTCTGGATTTAATTTTAATTGATCAATAGTAAAAAGGAGATAATAAATTACATCTTCTTTGCCAGAATAATCGAATGTATTATAAAAAATAAGCTTATTGTCTTGAAAATAAATAATCTCAAAATGATTTAAATCAATATTTAAGTACAGAGATGGATTTATTGAATTCTTCTCATTTGATTTAACTTCTTCTAAAATAATTGACGAATAATGGTTGTATATAAAAGAGTCAAATTTTTTAAAAATAAAATTATTTACGTTAACATAAGGAATATATATATTAACACATTCATTGTTGAAAATTTGATCATAAGCTACATAGTCATTCTGCAATATTTGTGAATTGAATTTTAAATAACTCAAAGCATTGTTTTTGTCAAAAACTACTTCAGGAACTACAGTCGATAAATTGTTATAATGAATAATTTTAACTGAAGAAAACGTGTCATTTAGTTCAGGGATCTCTTTAAAATGCCTTTTTAATTCTTTTAATAAGTTCTTTGGATTAGTCTTTTTTGTAAAAACATGTTTTTTATAGAAGCTTATCTCATCTGAAATTAAATCAACTATAGAAAAAGAAAGTCCATTCAAGCTAATATGAATGGACAATTTTAGATTAGAAGTTAAATCTATTCTATTTTTCTTTTGTATAGTTTTTTGGCCAGTTTCCATTTGTGTTTACTTCATCCATTGATCCAATCTTTAAAGATGGTCCATTAACACCATCTACTGATTGAACTTGATTTTCTTTAAATATTAAATCAGAGTTCTGGTCATGTAAAATAACCTTTTTCATAACTTTTGATTCAAAAACTGGAATATCTATTCCATTTTGATTTAAGAACCCTGCTTTAAGTTGAAATTTTACTGCACCAGTCTTAGAAAATGGAACATACATCATTGTTTGAAATCTGTTATCAATTCCAAATAATGAATCTTGGACAGAAACAAACCCTAATGTATCAACAATAATTATATCCTTATATGTCTTAACTCCACCATATCTTTTGGTAAGTTCTCTGTCAATAATGCTTGAATCTCTTCTTTGAGTAATAGTAAATGAATCGTTTTCAACAAACTTCACTAAACTATCCCAATTGTTTTCAAAATGACCATGAATAGATCTATGAGCTAGCTGTGAATCTCTAATATCTTTTAAATTTTTGATTACAGACTGATATCTATAATTCTTTACTTCGTCAAATTTAATTACATCAGATATAGAGCTATATAATAGGTATGAAAAAAGAGCAATAAAGACCCATAGACCCATTTGTAGATATTTCTTCTGGTTGTTATTAAATTTATTTTTAACCAAGTATACTAAGCCAACTGCAATTGGAATCGATAAGAATAAGAATACTTTTAACATTATTGAATAATATTTTATGATTATAGTATCAGCAAAACTACAATTTTTTTTGGTTTGTAAAAATCATTGTTCACAAAAAACATATATCTATAAATATTGATTTAATGTTTTTAATTGTTATGATTATAATTCATTATTTTTGGATAGATGAATATTATAGCTTTAATACCTGCAAGACTAAGTTCAACAAGATTTAACAGGAAGTTGATGATGGATTTATGTGGAAAGTCAGTAATTACAAGAACTTACAATGCTGTAGTTAGTACAAATCTATTTACATCTACTATTGTAGTTACTCAGGATCTAGAGATTTATCAGGAAATCTTATCAAATAATGGAAATTCAATATTAATTGAAAAAGAATATAACTCTGGAACGGATAGAATAGCAGAAGCTTGTATTGATATAGAAGCAGATGTTATTATTAACATTCAAGGAGATGAGCCGTTTATTAATAAGATAAGTCTTGAGGCTTTAATAAACATTTTTACTAGTGACATGAAAAAGGAAATTAGCTATGCTTCTTTAATGAAAGAAGTAGGTGGCAATAAGGAAATCAATGACCCTAATAATGTTAAGGTGTCAGTAGATAATAATAATTATGCCTTAAATTTTTCAAGGAAACCTATTTATTCTGTTTCAGATCTTGACAAAAATGTTTGTTATAAACATATAGGAGTTTATGGCTATAGAAAGGAGGCATTAATTAACTTGTCTAAATTACCTCAAACTGAATTAGAGTTATTTGAAAAAATAGAATCTTTAAGAATTATTGAGAGTGGAGAGAACATAAAGATGGCTGAAGTTTTAACTGAATCTGTAGGGATAGACACTAAAGAAGATCTTGAAAAAGCTGTTGATATTTGGAAAAACAAGTAGATGATTAAATATATTGCAAGATTGCTTTTTAAAAACATTCTAGGTTGGAGGTTCAGTGGAAATACTGACTTTTCACAAAATTCAATAAAAAAAGCAGTTATTATCGCCGCTCCACATACTAGCTCACATGATTTTTATATAGGAATATTAGCAAGATCAGCTGCTAATATTAATTCTAAATTTATAGCTAAAAAAGAAATATTTTTCTTTCCCTTAAACATAATTCTCAAATTTCTTGGAGGAGTTCCAGTAGATAGGTCGAAAAAACTAAATAGAGTAGATCAGATTTCTGAAATGTTTGATCATAAAAATGAGTTTAGAGTTGCTTTATCCCCAGAAGGAACTAGGCAGAGGGTAGAAAAATTTAAAACAGGGTTTTATTATATTGCTAAGAAAGCAAATGTTCCTATAATCATGTTCACTCTTAATTTTAAGGACAAAGAGATATTAATATCAGAACCATTCTATACTACTGATAATATGCAATCTGATTTTAATTATATAGAAGAGTTTTTTGACGGGGTAGAAGGAAAGGTAAAAGAACTTAGTTTTTATAAAAACTGATTACTTTTTAAAATATTTTCTATTTTACTCTTTCATTGAATGATAAACGTTTTGAACATCATCATCGTCTTCAATTTTCTCTAATAATTTTTCAATTTCTGTTTTTTGCTCATCATTAACCTCTTTAAATGTATTTGGGATTCTGTCGAAACCTGATGAGACTATTTCAATCTTTCTTTTCTCAAGTTCAGATTGTATTTCGCCAAAATATTCAAAAGGAGCATAGATTAAGATATCATTATCATCTATAAAAACTTCCTCAACCCCAAAATCAATAAAATCCAATTCAATTTCTTCAGAATCCAAGCCATCTTTATTAATTCTAAAGTTACAGGTGTGATCAAACATGAAGCTAACAGAGCCAGAAGTACCTAAATTTCCTTCATGTTTATTAAAATAACTCCTTATGTTTGCTACAGTTCTGGTATTGTTATCTGTTGCTGTCTCAACCAATACAGCCACTCCATGTGGAGCATATCCCTCAAACAATATTTCTTTATAGTTGTCTTGATTTTTTTCACTAGCTCTTTTTATAGCTCTTTCAATATTATCTTTAGGCATATTAGCAGCCTTAGCATTTTGAACAACTGCTCTTAATTTTGAGTTAGTTGATGGGTCTGGACCATTTTCTTTAACGGCCATTACAATATCTTTACCAAGTCTTGTAAAGGTTTTACTCATTGCCGACCATCTTTTAAGCTTTCTAGCTTTTCTAAATTCAAACGCTCTTCCCATATTATTTAAAAGGAGTTTTACTAATAACTGCCTTAATCATATTATTTCGAATATTTATGTAAATAACAGTTCCAGTCTTTGCAGAATTAACGCTGACATATCCTAATCCAATGGCTTTTCCTAGACTTGGAGACATTGTTCCAGAAGTTACAATACCAATTTTATAATTATCTGAATCATAGATTTCGTAATCTTTTCTAGGAATTCCTTTATCAATTAATTCAAATCCAACAAGTTTTCTATCAACACCATTTTCTTTTTGACTTTTAAGTAATCTACACCCATTAAATTCTTTAGAAAATTTTGTTATCCAGCCTAAGCCTGCCTCAATAGGGGTAATATTGTCACTTAACTCATTTCCATATAAACAAAACCCCATCTCAAGTCTTAAGGTGTCTCTTGCAGCCAACCCTATTGGTTTTATATTGATATTTTTTCCAGCAGTCATAATATTTTCCCAGATATCCTTAAGTTGATCATTTTTACAATAAATTTCAAAACCACCACAGCCAGTATATCCAGTATTAGAAATAATAACATCTTTTTTATTAGCAAATTCTGTTGAAACAAAGTTGTAATAGGATATTGTTGATAAATCATATTTTGTTAACTGCTGAATAACTTCACTTGTTTTTGGCCCTTGAATAGACAATAATGAATACTCATCAGACATATTTTGCATTTTAGCTTCAAAACTGTTTTTTGATAATAAATGTCCCCAGTCTTTTTCTATGTTACTTGCGTTAACAACAAGCATATATTTGTTCTCTGAGAGTTTATATAAGATTAAATCATCTACGATTCCTCCATTATCATTTAAAAGACAATTATATTGAGCTTCTCCATCATTTAATTTTGAAACATCATTGCTAAGGCAGAATTGTAGTAGTTCAAGTGAGCCATCACCATAAATGATGAATTCACCCATATGTGACACATCAAATACACCAACGTTATGTTTAACTGATAAGTGTTCAGATTTAACACCTTCATATTGAACAGGCATTAAGTATCCTGCAAAATCAACCATTTTAGCGCCAAGGCTTATGTGTGAATTATGTAATGCCGTTCTTTTCATTCTATTATATATCTAGTGAATCAAATAGCTCAACCAGTTTTTGATCAGAAGGTCTAGGCGCATCACCAGATATAATATTGCCATTAGGCCCTATTAATAGGTATCTTGGAATTGAATTTATAACAAATGCTTTAGTAAATTTTGACTCCCAAGCATTATCAGCAAATAATTGTACTCCACCTAATGATTTTTCCGCTATCATTTCTTTCCATTTATCATAGTTATATACAAGCCTATCTCTAACATCAATAGAGATGTATACAAATTCTATGTTTTTGTCACGATAAAGTTTTTCCATTTTTTTTGAAGCAGGAATTTGCGCTATACATGGTCCGCACCATGTCGCCCATACATCAATGTATAAATATTTACCTCTTAAATCAGATAAGGAAGTAGTTCCACCTTTATAGTTTTCATAATCAAAAAACTCAGGAGATTTCATTCCCTTTTTTATCAATTGAAGTTTGTTGAATATGTCTGTTAATTCAGCTGTTTGTATAGAATCATTAGACATTTTAATAAGATTATTATAGAGTAACTCATTATTTTCAGATGACGCGCTAAAATAATATTTACCCTGAGAAACAACATCTTTTTTAATGTTAGGCGCATTAGCTTCTAATAGATCGCTAAAATGAGTTGCTATATTATTAGACATTTTTTCTTCATTAAAAAAATGAGCTAACACAAGATATTTATAAGATTGAGAAACAACGTAATCATTATTATTAACATAATTTAATTCATTAAGAGGGCTCAAAAATGAATCACTAAACTTAGGCTCTTTTTTTGCATAAAACTTGTAATACACTGGGTAGCGCTGTAATGATAGCAAATATGTGTAATTAGCTTCTTTCTCTTCAATATGCTTTAATTTTTTATCAAGTTTTGCAATATCATTATCATATGAGTTTATAAAACGTATGTCGTTAGTTTTTGTATCACTAATTTGATTTAAAAAAGCTTCTTCTTCTAATGAATATAAAGCTGTAAAATCTATAGGGTTAGAATCTATTTTTTTTTGTTTTGACTTAAGATAATTGTTTTCTTGTGAACTATTCCCTTCAAAAACTATAGATTCTTTAAAATCTTTACAATCAAACAATATTGATATATTTTTTCCACCTTTTATAAAGATTTCAATTTTTTCTTTTCCATGGGTTAAAGTATACTTATTGGTAGGGATATTTATATCCTCTAAAAAATCTCCAATATCATTAACTTTTATAGTTTTATTTACGCCAGCTCCTGTTATAGTAATTGAATCGTGAGACGAGTTATTGATTGTTCCTGAAATTTGAGTTGAGGAATCTTTACCACATGAAAAAATGGTGAAAATAAAGATTATATAAATTGATGTGAGAACTTTATGATTTTTCATATATCAAGGTTATTTATCTACAGTAAATTTAATTAAATAAAAATACATTGCTATTTTTACAAAAAAAAATCTTGAAAACACACAAAATAGGTTCTGGAGATATTGGATTGAGTGAGATTAAAAAAATCTTAGATGGTAATCATAAAATTAAACTATCAAAGACTCAAGTTAAGATAGTTAATGATTCGAGAATTTACTTAGATAAAAAAATTAATTCCAGCGATGAACCTATATATGGGGTAAATACAGGCTTTGGTTCTTTGCATAATATAAAAATAGATGCTAAACAATTAAATAAGCTTCAAGAGAATCTTATTGTTTCTCACGCTTGTGGAGTAGGAGATAAAATTCCTTCAAGTATTGTAAAGATAATGTTATTGCTTAAAATAATATCATTATCAAAAGGCTATAGCGGTGTCAGTATAAAGACAATTCAAAGATTAATTTTCTTTTATAACAAAAACATACTTCCTGTAGTTTACAGCTATGGATCTCTTGGTGCTTCTGGAGATTTAGCTCCTTTAGCTCATCTTTCACTTCCAATTATAGGTAAAGGAGAAGTTATATTCGATGAAAAAGAATATCCTGCTTCAAAAATTTTAAAGAAGTTTAAAATAAAACCCATAAAGTTGCTTTCAAAAGAAGGATTAGCACTTCTAAATGGAACACAGTTTATGTGTGCATATGCTGTATCATCAATTTTAGAATCATATAAAATAAGTTATTTAGCAGATTTAATTTCAACCATATCATTAGAGTCTTTTGATTGTAAATATGATCCTTTTGATAAAATTATTAATACTGTTAGAAAACACAAGGGGCAGTCAATAGTTTCAAATAGGATAACTAAATTCTCTAAAGGCAGTGAAATAAGAAAAGGTAAAAAATCTAATCTTCAAGACCCATATTCATTTAGATGCATTCCTCAAGTTCATGGTGCAAGTCTTGATACAATAAGATATGCTTCAACAGTAATAACAGATGAAATAAATTCAGTTACCGACAATCCTATTATTTCAGTAAAAGAAAATAAAATTATTTCTGGAGGAAATTTTCATGGACAACCTTTAGCGTATGTATTAGACTTCTTAAAGATTTCAATTGCTGAGATGGCAAATATATCTGAAAGAAGGATCTTCAACTTAATTTCTGGTAAAAGAGGTTTGCCACCTTTTCTAACGGCGGATTCTGGGTTTAATTCTGGTTTTATGATACCTCAATATACAGCTGCCAGTATTGTTAGTATAAACAAACAATATGCAACTCCAGCAAGCATAGACTCAATTACCTCTTCAAATGGTCAAGAAGACCACGTTAGTATGGGGGCTAATTCTGCTTTACAATTACACAAAATAATAGAAAACGTTAAATATGTGTTAGCAATTGAAATGTTTACAGCAGCTCAGGCGTTAGAGTTCAAGAAACCTTTAAGTTCATCAAAAACTATTGAAAAGTTAGTGAGTGATTATAGAAAAGAAGTGAAATTTATAAAGAATGATGAGGTTATGCATAATCACATAGTTTCATCTATAAAATTCATTGAATCTTTAAATATCCAAGACAATCTAATTGTCTGACGCTTTAGTTTCTTTTAATTTCGAAGTTTTTATACTAAGGTGTTCAGCGCCTTTCTTATAGTCTATTCGGATTTGATCTCCTTCACTTATTTTAGATTTTAATATTTCTTCTGCTATAAGATCTTCTAGATATTTTTGAATAGCTCGTTTTAATGGTCTAGCACCATAATCTTTATCAAATCCTTTTTCAGCTAAAAATTCTTTAGCTTTTTTTGTGAGTTTAATTTTATATCCAAGCTCAATTATTCTTTCATATAATTTATCTAATTCTATTTCAATAATTTTATGAATTTCATTAATTGTAAGACTATTAAATATTACAACTTCATCTATTCTATTTAGAAATTCAGGAGCAAACTTCTTTTTTAACGCATCAGTTATGGTTTTTTTATTTAGCGAAGATGCTTGAGACTTTTTAGCAGTTGTTCCAAAACCAACACCTAAACCAAAATCTTGTATCCTCTTAACACCAATATTTGAAGTCATTATTATTATTGTATTAGTAAAATCAATTTTTCTACCCACACTATCTGTTAGATAACCATCATCAAATACTTGCAGAAGCATATTAAATACATCAGGATGTGCTTTTTCTATTTCATCTAATAATAAAACAGAATAAGGTTTTCTACGAATTTTTTCTGTTAATTGCCCGCCTTCTTCATAACCAACATAGCCTGGAGGAGCTCCAACAAGCCTGGATATAGCAAATTTTTCCATGTATTCACTCATGTCAACTCTAATCAATGCATCTTCATTGTCAAATAGTTCTTTTGCCAAAACCTTAGCTAATTGAGTTTTTCCGACTCCAGTTTGACCAAGGAATATAAATGAGCCTATAGGTTTTTTTGGATCTTTTAGACCTGCTCTATTACGTTGAATTGATTTTACTACATTATCAACAGCGTTATCTTGGCCAATCACCTTCGCTTTGATAATATTTGCAAGGATAGATAATTTATTAAGTTCGGTTTCTTTCACTCTATTTAATGGTATTCCTGTCATCATTGACACTACATCAGCAATATTCTCTTCAGTTACTGTTTGTCTATTTTTCTTACATTCTTCTTCCCATATTTCTTGTGCTTTCGAGAGCTTTGATTCAACTATTTTTTCTTTATCTCTTAATTCAGCTGCTTCTTCATATTTTTGATTACTTACTGCTGTATTCTTTTTTGACTGAATTTTATCTAAGTCTGATTCAAGATCACTTATGTGCTTAGGCACATCAATATTTATTATATGAACTCTAGACCCAGCCTCATCTAATGCATCAATAGCTTTATCTGGAAGATACCTGTCAGTCATGTATCTTGATGTAAGTTTTACACATGCAAGAATAGCGTCTTCAGAATAATTAACATTATGATGTTCTTCATATTTCTCTTTAATATTTTTCAAGATTTCAATAGTTTCATCAACACTAGTTGGTTGAACAATTATTTTCTGAAATCTTCTTTCCAGAGCACCGTCCTTTTCAATTGAGTTTCTATACTCATCTAATGTTGTAGCTCCGATACACTGAACTTCACCTCTTGCTAGTGCTGGTTTAAACATATTTGAAGCGTCAAGACTACCTGTTGCTCCACCTGCACCTACTATTGTATGAATTTCATCAATAAATAAAATAATATTAGTATTCTTTTCTATTTCATTCATAACAGCTTTCATTCTTTCTTCAAATTGCCCCCTATATTTAGTTCCTGCAACTAAACTTGCTAGATCTAAAGAGATTATTCGCTTATTGTATAATACTCTTGAGACTTTCTTTTGAATTATTCTAATGGCTAAACCTTCAGCTATTGCAGATTTTCCTACTCCAGGTTCCCCAATTAATAATGGGTTATTTTTTTTACGTCTACTCAATATTTGCGAAACTCTTTGAATTTCTAAATCTCTACCAATAATTGGATCTAAATTGTTGTTTTCAGCTAATAATGTTAAGTCTTTACCAAAATTATCTAAAACAGGTGTGGTAGATTTTTTGTTTTTTCTAGCTTTTGGAGAAGCTTTAATTATTGGATCTGTTTGATAGTCATCATTATCATCTGAAGATTTTTCTTCAGGAGATGAGGTTTCTTCGTCTCCAATTAAGGATTTAAATTCTTCTTTTACTGTACTATAATTGACTTCTAGTTTATTAAGAATTTTCGTAGTGGGATCATTTTCATTTCTAAGAATACACAACAAAAGATGGCCGGTATTAATTATTGAGCTTTGAAATAATTTAGCTTCTAAAAAAGTGGTTTTTAGTGCTCTTTCAGCTTGCCTAGTTAAATGTAAGTTTTTTTTAGAATTACTTTTTTCTTCTTCAAAATTAACTGGATTTAGTGATTCAACCTTTTTTCTTAAACTATTTAAATCTACATCTAAAAAATTTAAGATATCGATTGCTTTGCCTTCTGCACCCCTAATCAAACCTAAAACTAAATGTTCAGTACCAATAAAGTCATGACCTAACCTAAGCGCTTCTTCTTTACTGTAAGTAATAACATCTTTTACTTTAGGAGAAAAATTATCATCCATTAAATTAATTTTCAATAAATGTAGGGATTCTTGTATTCTTAAACAATATGTAATTATAATATTTAATAAGTATTTATTCCATAAAATTTATGATAATTTATTTCAAAAAAATTGTTAATAAATAACACTTTTTTACAACAGATTTAACCTTATTTCATTGGTTAAATTAATTATATTTGTTATATAAAATTTTTAGCTAAAAATTAAAGACAATTATATATGAATGATGGTGAAAAATTGATACCAATTAATATTGAAGATCAAATGAAATCTGCATACATTGATTATTCAATGTCTGTTATTGTTTCTAGAGCTCTTCCTGACGTTAGAGATGGTCTAAAACCTGTACATAGAAGAGTTCTTTACGGAATGCATGATATGGGTGTGAAATCTAATTCTTCCTATAAGAAATCTGCAAGAATTGTAGGTGATGTTATGGGTAAATATCATCCACATGGAGATTCTTCAGTGTATGATACAATGGTTCGAATGGCTCAAGAATGGAGTCTTAGATATCTTCTGGTTGATGGACAAGGAAATTTTGGTTCAATTGATGGAGATAGTCCTGCAGCAATGCGATATACTGAAGCAAGAATGCAAAAAATATCGGAAGAAATGCTTGCTGATATAGAAAAGGATACAGTAGACCACAAATTAAATTTTGATGACAGCCTTAAGGAACCTACAGTATTGCCTACCAAAATCCCTGCATTACTAATTAACGGAGCTTCTGGTATTGCTGTTGGAATGGCAACAAATATTGCTCCTCATAATTTAACAGAAGTAATTGATGGTACGGTTGAGTATATCAAAAACAATGATATTGAAATTGATGAACTAATGAATTTTGTTAAAGCACCTGACTTTCCTACTGGAGGCATAATTTATGGTTATGAGGGAGTAAAAGACGCTTTTCATACTGGAAGAGGTAGAATAGTTGTTAGGTCTAAAGCTGAAATTGAAGAAGTAGATGGTAGAGAGTGTATTATTGTAACTGAAATACCTTATCAAGTAAATAAATCTGATTTAATAAAGAAAGTAGCAGATTTAGTTAATGATAAAAAAGTTGAAGGGATTTCAACAATAAGAGACGAGTCTGACAGAAATGGAATGAGAATTGTTTTTGTTCTTAAAAGAGACGCTATTCCTAATATTGTTTTAAATAAACTATATAAATATTCACAACTTCAATCATCATTTAGTGTTAACAACGTATGTCTTGTAAAAGGAAGACCAAGAACACTTAATCTAAAACAAATGATTAAGTATTTTGTAGAGCATAGACATGATGTTGTTGTAAGAAGGACAAAATTTGAATTAAAAAAAGCTGAGGAAAGATGTCATATTCTTGAAGGTCTAATAATTGCATCTGACAACATAGATGATGTAATTAAGCTTATAAGAGCATCAAAAAATGCTGATGAAGCTAGAGAGAATTTGATGAATAAATATAAGTTGTCAGAAATTCAATCTAAGGCAATTGTTGAAATGCGTCTTAGACAATTGACAGGTTTAGAACAAGATAAATTAAGAACAGAATATAATGAGATAAAAGAACTGATAACAGACTTAAAAGACATTCTTGACAACGAAGATAGAAGAATGAATATCATAACTACTGAACTAATAGAAGTTAGAAATAAGTTTGGAGATGAAAGAAGATCTAGAATAGAATACTCTGGCGGTGATTTATCTATTGAAGATATGATTCCTGATGAAAAGGTAGTTATAACTATATCTCATGCAGGATATATAAAAAGAACTCCATTAGACGCTTATAGAGTTCAAAATAGAGGAGGGGTTGGTCAAAAAGCATCAACAACAAGAAATGAGGATTTTCTAGAAAAATTATTTGTAGGGACAAATCATCAATACATGTTGTTCTTCACTCAAAAGGGAAAGTGTTTTTGGATGAGAGTTTATGAAATTCCTGAAGGAAGTAGGACATCTAAAGGAAGAGCAATACAAAATCTAATCAATATAGAACAAGATGATAAAGTAAAAGCTTTTATATGCACAAAAGATTTAAAAGATGAAGACTATATAAATCAACATTATGTAATAATGGCTACAAAAAAAGGCCAAGTAAAAAAGACTTCATTAGAAAAATACTCAAGACCAAGAGTTAATGGTATTAATGCTATTACTATTAAAGAAGGTGATGAGTTACTAGTAGCAAAATTAACAAATGGTGAAAGTCAAATCATGATGGCTCTTAGATCTGGTAAAGCAATCAGATTTGAAGAAGCAAAGACAAGGCCCATGGGAAGAAGTGCGTCTGGTGTAAGAGGCATAAGACTTCAACACGATAAAGATGAAGTTATTGGAATGGTTTCTGTTAATGACATGGAAAGCAACATATTAGTAGTCTCATCAAATGGGTATGGAAAGCGATCAAAGCTAGAAGATTATAGGGTTACTAATCGAGGAGGAAAAGGAGTTAAAACTATATCTATAACTGATAAAACAGGCAATCTTGTGTCAATTAAAAACGTTAATGACTCTAATGGATTAATGATTATAAATAAATCAGGGATTGCCATAAGAATGGCTGTTAAGGATCTTAGAGTGATGGGTAGAGCTACTCAAGGTGTTAAATTAATTAACATCAAAGAGGGTGATTCAATTGCTGCTGTTGCTAAAGTAATGCACGAACAAGAAGATGAAAATCCAGAGTTTTTAGAAGATTCTGAAAATAATTCATCTTCTGAGGTAATAACAGATGATGTTAAAAATGATGCATCTTCAGAAGAAATTAATGAGGTTGTTGAAAATGAGACATCTTCTGAAGAAATTAATGATGCTCCATTAAATAATGAAGTAACATTTGAGATCACAAATGAAATAGAAGAAGAAGAAGAAGAAGAAGAAACTGAAGAATAATTAAATTTTTAAATTATGAATAAAATTATATTTATAATACTTGTATTCCTTACTGTTAATACTGCATATGCTCAAAAAAAGGAATTGAAACTTGCTGAAAAAAGTATTAAATCTGAAGATTACTCAGCTGCTAAACAAAATATATCATTGGCAGAAAAATTAATTGACCAGATGGACACTAAAACAAAAGTAAAATATCATTACTTAAAAGGTGTGGCATATTATGCAAATGGAAATTCTAATATTGAAGAATCTAGCGTTGCTTTAGAGAGTTTAAATACATCAATTGATATAGAATCTGAATCAAGCACTAAGCTTTATACTTCAAAAGCAGAGGGGTGGCTAGTAGAAATGCTCAATAGATTTGTTGAGAGTTCGAAAAATAGCCTTGAAAATGAGAACTATAAGGATGCATACTTAAATTTAGAGATGTCTTATAGGGTTTCTCCAAGAGACACACTTTATTTGTATAATGCAGCCTTAATTGCTACAGAAAACAAAGACTTTGACCAAG
This sequence comes from Flavobacteriales bacterium, assembly GCA_004213965.1. Classification (GTDB taxonomy): domain Bacteria; phylum Bacteroidota; class Bacteroidia; order Flavobacteriales; family Flavobacteriaceae. The sequence goes on along the minus strand of SGZI01000001.1, from coordinate 24,954 downwards.
CTCTATCATTCTATAATGAATTAATTGATATAGAATTTACAGGTATTACCACAAATTATTATGCCATTGAAAAAGCATCTGGTGAAAATCAAGGATTTACTAGCCCTGATCAAAGAAAGTTATTTATTAAAGCTGGTACTCATGAAAATCCTACTGATGTAGAATTAGAATCAGTTGAGTTGAGCGTGCTTAGATCTATGGCGGCTATTTATAAAAATAAAAATGAGTATGAAAAATCCTTGAGCTATATTGAAAAAGCTAACAAACTTGATCCAAATGATATTAATATAATCTTACTTGAATCTAATATTAGATGGGAAATGGGAGATGTAGAATCTTACGAGAAGCTAATCACAAGAGCACTTGAAATTGATCCTGATAATGTTGATTTACATTTCAATTTAGGAGTTATTTCCTCAGATAAAGGTGATGTAGATAAGGCAATGGGGCATTATAATAAAGCTATAGAAATAGATAAAACATATAAAAGAGCTTATCTAAATGCTGCTGCTTTAATATTAGGAAAAGAACAGAATATAATAGAAGAAATGAATTCTTTAGGAAATTCTAATGCAGATTATAATAGATATGATGAGCTAAAGCTGGTTAGGGAAGATTTATATCTGTCAGCGATTCCATATTTAGTTTCTGTTTATGAACTTGATAACAAGAATTTAAGTGCGGTAAGAACATTAAGAAATATATATTCAGCAGTCGATGATTTAGATAATTTTAAAAAATATAAAGCTATTGCTGAAGAGCTTGAAACTAAGATAGATTAAAGTATTTTTTTTATTACTCTTAACTTATGAGTATGTGATTTAGTTTCTGAATTATAAATACCTGTTTGATCAATTCCATCTATACGAACTTTGCCGCTTGCATGAATTATTTTATTATTTTCCATAATTATTCCAACATGCACTATTTCTCCTTCATCATTATCAAAAAACGCTAAATCTCCTGGCTCACTTTCTTCAATAAAACTCAAAGGAGAACCTTGTGTTGATTGTTTGTTAGAATCTCTTTCAAGTTTGTAGCCATTTAATTTATAAACCATTTGAGTAAACCCAGAGCAATCAATACCAAAAGGGGTTCTTCCTCCCCACAAGTAAGGAGAATTTAAAAACCTTATAGCTGTAGAAATTATATGTCCTTTATCTTGTTTGTTAGTTATTTTATTTCCGTCGTAGTTATGATTAAGAATATTTAAACCATTTAAATTTGATCCTATAGGAATTGCAATTAGTTCATGATTAGTATTTTCTACAAATTCTACTAAATCAAAGGAATAAATCTGATTATCATTATTTAAGGAATTATACTCCTCTTCAGATATATTTTTAAATTGTTTGTTGTCAATCCAGCCAGAATAATTATCAAAACTATTTTTAATCTTAGACCATTTAGCTTTTTCTTTTAAAACACTAAATATTTCTCCATAAATTAATTGAGAAATTTGTTCACTTTTATCTGACGATTCTGATCTTACAGGTACGATTCCAAGATTACATATCCCATATTTCATATAAACCTAATTACGTTCAATTAATATTGCTGAAGCACCACCACCACCATTACATATTGCTGCAATACCTCTTTTCGCATCATTATTAATAAGAATGTGTGTTAGGGTTGTTAAAATTCTAGCTCCTGAACACCCTAATGGATGACCTAAAGAAACTGCACCGCCATTAACATTTACTTTATCAGCTTTAAGGCCTAATATCTTCATATTTGCTAATGCTACAACAGAAAAAGCCTCATTAAATTCGAAATAATCAACATCATCAATGCTTAGATTGTTATTTGAAAGAATTTTCTTTACAGCCAAGGAAGGTGCTGTAGTAAACCAGTCTGGATCTTGTGCTGCATCGCAATAATACTTTACAGTAGCAATAGGGGTAAGTTTTAATTCAGAACACTTGTCCTTACTCATAAGAATTAATGAAGATGCTCCGTCACTAATTGTTGAAGCGTTTGCAGCAGTTACTGTTCCATCTTTACCAAATGCAGGCCTAAGCTTAGGTACTTTTTCAAAATTAACATTCTTATACTCTTCATCTTCATTGATTTTTAATGTTTCTCCATTTCTAAGATTAATCTCTACAGGGACTATTTCATTATTGAATTTACCTTCTCTCCAAGCGTTTGAAGATCTTTTGTAAGACTCGATAGCATAATTATCCTGATCTTCCCTGCTAAAATTATACTCACTTGCACATTTATCACCTAAAACCCCCATAGCTTCATTACAGTAAACATCTGTTAAACCATCATACTGCAAGCCATCTATTATAGATTTATTTCCATATTTATGAGGTTTTCTAATGTTAATATAATGAGGGATTTGACTCATATTTTCCATACCTCCCGTAACAACTACATCGTTAATTCCTAAAGAAATTGATTGTGCTGCAAGCATTACTGACTTTAATCCAGAAGAACAAACCTTGTTTATTGTTGTACATGGAACTGAAGATGGTATTCCAGCTTTTATTGCGGCTTGTCTTGCTGGAGCTTGCCCTAAACCAGCCTGTACAACATTTCCAAATATTACTTCATCTACAGATTTAGAAGATAAATTAACTTTATCTAGTGCTCCTGAAATAGCAATAGCTCCTAAATCAACAGCGGATATATTAGATAGAGAACCCATAAAACTTCCAATAGGAGTTCTCACTGCACTTACAATCACAACCTCTTTGCTCATAATAAATTTTAATAATTAACAGATTATAAAGTTAATAAATTAATAATTATTTGATATCATTATAACCTATATGTAATATTTACTAATTTTGATTGTTATATAATTATTATGGAGAATAAGACTAATCGCTTTAAGATTAATATGGGTAAAATCTATAGATTGTTGCTTTTTATATTTTCCTGTGCTGTAATTATTTATTTTTTTCCAAAAAGCGGAAAGTTTAAGTATAGTTTTGAAAATGGACGTCCATGGCAGTCAGATAATCTATATGCTCCTTTTGATTTTGCAATTCAAAAGACCAACAAAGAACTAGATGAAGAAACAGCTAAAATTAGATTAAGCACTAATGTTTTTTTTAACAAGGACACATTAGTGTTAAATAAGTCGCTTAATCTGTTATATGATAAGATAAATAACCCCTCAAGTGATAGTGTTATAAATAATCTAAGTAGAAGAGAACTTAGGTCAATAAGGGATGCTGGTGTTAATATAATTTCAAATATATATTCTAGAGGTCTACTTGATAAAAATTATGACTACAAATCAAATCAAATAGTTTCACTGCTAATTGATAATAAGCAGTTAACCTCAGGGTTTTTCTCAGACTTTTACATTCCAGAGGAATTATTGACATCAATTAATAATCAAGTAATTTCTTTAAATATTCAAGAATATAAGCCTCAAATAGTATCTATTCTGTTTGATCTATTAGAGTCCGATGTTTCATTAAATATAGATTTAACTAAAAACTCTATTAATGAAGCATTAGCAAATCTATCTCCAAACAGGGGTATAATAGAAAAAGAAACTTTAATTATATCAAAAGGTGAAATTGTTGAAGGTGAAAAATTAAAAATACTGGAATCCTTAAGAAATGAGTATGAAACAAATAGCACAAATAAGCTAGATTACTATTTAGTAATATCATCATATTCCTTACTTGTAATACTCTCCCTTTTAATGATAATATTGTTTATAAGAAAATTTAGAAAGAAAATATATCTAAGTCTCAATCAGCTGTCTTTAATTTTCTTTAATATCACCCTGCTAGTATTAATTACGAACTTTGTTATAAATATTGATTCTGCTTATGTATTTGTAATACCAATATGTATTTTACCATTACTATTAAAAGCCTTCTTTGATTCAAGAACAGCCTTTTTTGTTCATTCTGTTACAGTAATGCTTTTAGGCTTTATTGTTCCTAACAGTTATGAATTTATATTTCTAAATATAATAGCTGGGGTAATAACAATAATTTCATCTGATGATTTATATAAACGTGCAAATCTATTTATAACAGTAGGTCAAATTACAGGTATTTATATGATTTCATATTTTTCATTTTTTGTAATTCATGAGGGTAACATTGACAATATAGAATTATTTAATTTCATTTTATTCATTATCTGTGGTCTTCTTACATTATTCGTATATCCATTAATATATATCTATGAAAAAATATTTAACCTAATGTCAGATGTTTCACTATTAGAGTTGTCAGACACTAATTCTCCTTTATTAAAAGATCTTTCAAATAAAGCTCCTGGAACTTTCCATCACTCAATGAATGTTGCAAATTTAGCAGAATCCTCAGCAAATGAAATTGGTGCAAATTCTATGCTTGCTAGGGTAGGAGCATTATATCATGACATAGGGAAGATGGATAATCCATCATATTTTACTGAAAATCAAGTAACAGGAAAAAACCCTCACGACAGCTTAAGTTCAAAAGAAAGCGTAAGTATTATACTAAATCATGTCTCTAAAGGTGTGGAAATAGCTAAAAAGAATAACCTACCTAATAGAATTGTAGATTTTATAAAGACACATCATGGAACAAGCACATTGCATTATTTTTATGATAAAGATTTAAAACTTAATCGCAATCCTAAAATTAACGAGTATAAATACAATGGTCCTAAGCCATTTAGTAAAGAAACTGCTTTAGTTATGATGTGTGACTCAGTTGAGGCAGCAACAAAAAGTTTAGACAATCCTGATATAGAACAAATTAACTCATTTGTAGAAACTATAATAGATAAACAAATTAAAAATAAACAGTTTGAAAATTGTGATATTACATTTAAGGATATTAAAACAATTAAAAGCGTAATTAAAAAGAAATTGTCTAATATTTATCACATCCGAGTTGAGTATCCTGAAATATAGCCAAAAAACAAAAGGAATAGTTTGCGTTCTTAATCCTGAAAACTTAAATTTGCAACCGCATTTTTATCTTAGAAGTTTATAAAAATGTACTAAGGAGAGGTGCCAGAGTGGTAATGGAGCAGATTGCTAATCTGTCGACGCGTAAGCGTCGCCAGGGTTCGAATCCCTGTCTCTCCGCCATTTCGGGGTGTAGCGTAGCCCGGTTATCGCGCCGCGTTTGGGACGCGGAGGTCGCAGGTTCGAATCCTGCCACCCCGACAAATTAATTAAGAAGTCAGTTATGGTCGCGTAGCTCAGCTGGATAGAGCATCTGCCTTCTAAGCAGACGGTCACAGGTTCGAATCCTGTCGCGATCACAATTTCACCCTCAATAATTAGTTGAGGGTTTTTAATATAAGTTAATTCATACTAAATGAATACTAAAGCTTTAATGATAATAAGCGCTATATTTTTAGCTATCAATGGATTTGGGTTTACTTTTTTTCCTAATGAAATTGCTGGTTTATTAATTAATACTGATAATTATATTTTGATTTTAATTCTACAGATTTTAGGCGCTTTATATCTGGGGTTTAGTATTCTAAATTGGACGTCAAAATCCAGTTTAATAGGTGGAATTTATAACAAACCTATTCTTATGGGAAATTTACTTCACTTCTTTACAGCTTCAATGACTCTTATAAAATTAAACCAAGGTTTTCAAGATAATCAGCTAATTTTTTCTTACACAATAATTTACTCTCTTTTTACATTATCTTTTGGATATGTGTTTTTTACTAATCCGTCTTTAAAATAAACTATAAAGAGAAAGGCAAACTAAAATAATTAAAATGACAAAAGACAACACTATTGCAGAATTATTAGAAAGACTAAATAAAGAGATACAAAACCCTAAAGATTCAGTCCATAAAATAGTATTGCAGACTACAATAGACAATATCAATAAACTCTTATATTCCTAAATTACATTCAATTTTTTTCCAACCTTTATAAAAGCATTAATCGCTTTGTCTAAATGTTCTTTTGTATGTGAAGCAGATAGTTGAACTCTAATTCTAGCTTTCTCTTTTGGTACAACTGGAAAGAAGAATCCAATAACATATATACCTTCTTTAAGGAGTGCATTTGCCATGTCTTGAGATAACTTAGCATCATACAACATCACTGGAACTATTGCTGAATCTGCACCAGTAAGTTTAAATCCTGCTCTTTCCATTCCATTTCTAAAGTAATTAGTGTTTTCTTCTAATTTATCCCTCAATGAAGTGTCTTTAGAAATCATTTCAAAGACCTTTAAAGACGCTCCAACAATTGATGGAGCTAAAGAATTTGAAAACAAGTAAGGCCTTGATCGCTGACGTAAAATTTCAATAATTTCTTTTTTACCTGTTGTATATCCACCCATAGCTCCACCAAGAGCTTTCCCTAGTGTTCCTGTAATGATATCAACTCTTCCTAAAACATCTTTCAATTCTATTGTTCCTCTACCAGTTTTTCCAATAAAACCAGCTGCATGGCATTCATCTACCATAACCAATGCATTATATTTGTTGGCTAAATCACAAATTCTGTCTAGCTGAGCTACAATTCCATCCATTGAAAACACACCGTCAGTTACAATAATTTTATAACGATGATTTTGTTTGTTTGCCTCAATTAATTGAGCTTCTAAATCATCCATATCATTATTTGCATAACGATATCTTGCTGCTTTACATAAACGAACTCCATCAATAATAGAAGCGTGATTTAAGGAGTCTGAAATTATTGCATCTTCTTTGCTTAATAACGGTTCAAAAACGCCTCCATTTGCATCAAAAGCAGCTGCATATAAAATAGTGTCCTCACAATGAAAAAATTCAGCAATTTTATTCTCAAGTTGCTTATGTATATCTTGTGTTCCGCAAATAAAACGAACGGAAGACATTCCAAAACCATGAGAATCTAGTGTATCTTTTGCTGCTTGAATAACTTCTTTATCATTAGATAAGCCTAAATAATTATTTGCACAAAAATTAATTACCTCTTCACCAGTAGAAACCTTAATAACAACATCTTGAGAGGTAGTTATAATTCGTTCTCTCTTATACAAGCCTGCTTCTTTAATCTCTTTTAATTGCTTTTGTAAATTCTCCTTAATATCTCCGTACATATTGTTTTATTTTAATGTGCTTGTATTATATTTTTCTTCTAATTTTTCTAGCATTAATACTGTCATCGATTTTAAATCATATTTTGGCTTCCAATTCCAATCCTCTCTTGCTTGATCATCATTGATGCTTTTTGGCCATTTATCTGCAATTTCTTGTCTAAAATCTACATTATACTCAACTTTAAAATTAGGATATAATTTTTGAATTTCTGAAGCAATTTCACTTGGACTAAAACTCATACTTCCTAAATTATAAGATGTTCTTGTTTTAATACTATTTTTTGGTGCTTGCATTAATTCAATAGTTGATCTTATAGCATCATCCATAAATATCATTGGCAATTTAGTTTCTGGGTTTAAAAAACATGAATATTTCTCTTGCTTAACCGCACTATGATAAATTTCAACAGCATAATCAGTGGTGCCTCCTCCAGGCATAGATTGATAACCAATAATTCCAGGGTATCTAATTGAGCGTACATCCAATTCATATTTATTGAAATAGTATTGTGCCCAGTTTTCTCCTGCTACCTTGCTCATTCCGTACACAGTTGCAGGATTTAAAAATGCAGACTGAGGAGTGTTTTCAAGCGGTGCTTTATCTCCAAAAACAGCTATAGAACTAGGAAAAAATACTTTTTTTACATTATTAGTTCTAGAAACTTCAAAAACATTAAGCATCATGCTCATATTTAAATCCCAAGTCTTTAAAGGGTTTGCCTCTCCTTTAGCAGATAAGATTGCTGCAAGATGATAAATCTGACTTACAGCATACTTATTTACTATATTTTCTATAGCATTTAAATCTGTGGCATCAATTATTTCAAAAACTCCATCAAAAGTAGAATTTGAATAAATATCAGATGCTATTACATTGTCTTTTCCATGAATCTTTTGAAGTTCTTCAGATAAAACAGAGCCTAATTGACCATTGGCTCCGATAATTAAAACAGTTTCATTAATCATATTTAATGTAATTCAGGTCTATAAAATTAGTGATTAATTTTTATTAACTTCATTTAATTAATTTTATAATGATCTATAATTACACCATAGTATTCTACATTTTTATTTCCTTTCTATTTCCTAAGCAAGAGATGGAATGTTTAAATTGTTCAGATCAAAATACTTTTTCAGTTTTAGTTATTACTGAAACTAAAGGCTATGTTCATCGCTCAGCAATAAAAGCAGGAACAGAATTACTCAAAATCATTGGAACTAATAATAACTTTAATGTATTTCATTCATCGAATTCAAATGTGATAACAACAAAGAATTTAAAAAATATTAATACCATAATATTTTTAAATACTACCTCAGATATATTAAATATCACTGAACAGAAAATAATGGAAGATTTTATACGTAATGGAAAAGGTTTTGTTGGTGTTCATTCTGCTGCAGATACAGAATATAAATGGAGTTGGTATGGAAAGTTAGTTGGTGGATACTTTAAAAGTCATCCGCCAGGAACTTCATATGCTACAATAAAAACAATAAACAATAAACATATTTCGACCAAACATTTAGATGATGAATGGGAGATTAAGGATGAATGGTATAATTACTATAATCTAAATCCAGACATAAATGTTTTATTAAATCTTGATGAATCTACATATTATGGAGGTAAACATGGAAAAAAGCATCCCATTACATGGTGTCATCAGTTTGATGGAGGTAGAGCATTTTATACTGGATTAGGTCATTTAGCTAAAACATACTCTGATCAAAGATTTATTAAACTACTAACAGGAGGTATTCTTTATGCTTCTTTTCCTGAGTAAGAAAGGTAAATAACTTTTACTGCTGTATATAGTGGTATTGCTATAATAAGACCAACAATTCCAAACAGCATTCCAGAAGAAATTATTACAATAAATACTTCTAATGGATGTGATTTCACGCTTTTAGAGAATATATATGGCTGAATAATAAAATTATCTATGAGTTGCACTACTGAGAAGCCTATAAATATATATACTACTTTTGAGAGCATTTCATTAATTAATGATGTATCAATATACCCAGTCATTGTCAAGACACTCATTAATACGATACTAATTAATGGACCTATGTAGGGTATTATATTTAGAATTGCACATAAAAATGCTATTACTAATGCATTGTTAATCCCTATTACTGAGAGCATTACTGAATATAAAACAAATAATAATGTAATCTGTGCTGCAATACCAATAAAATACCTAGATAGTAATGTTTTAATTTTAGTTACCGATTCTAAAAAATTTGATTTTATTTCTTTTGGAAGAATGTTTTTGATTTTAGTCAATAGCAAATCTCCATCTTTAATAAAGAAGAATGTAATAAATAGTATAGATAATAATCCTACGCCAATACTTCCTAATTCTGATATAATATAGTTTAGTAGATTTGGGATAAATGCAAAGTCAATATCAGATAACAAAGTGATCTCTGATAAAAAATCATAAACACTAAGACTGTTTGTCTCAAAATACTCATTTACATTAACTATAATGTTTTCTATATTAGATTTTAACTCACTATTGTTTAGTAATGACAGGTTTTTGCCTTGCTCTATTATTAATGGAATAAATGAACTTATCAATACTGTTATAATTACAATTAACAACAATAAAGATCCTATAGATGAGAAAAGATTGTTAAATCTAAGTTTTGACTTTAGAAATGATGAAAATGGTCTTAGCATTAACGTTAGAATCATTGATATAGTGATATATATGATTACAGACTTAACTTTGATTAGAAATATTGCAAATAGAGTAATTAATGCTAGTGAGAAGACAGATTTTAATATTGACTTTGTTAATTCATCTAATTTCATGAAACAAATTTAATAATATTAGTTATTAAAATCAGAAAATATTTGACAAGAAACAATTCCAGCAGTTTCAGTTCTAAGTCTATTTGACCCTAATGATACAGGGATGTGATTAAAATTCATTGCTAATTTTATTTCATCATTATTAAAACCGCCTTCAGGACCTATAATAATATTTGAGTCGGATTTCTTTTCAATACATCTAGATAAGTGATTTTTACCTGATTGATTACAATGTGCAATATAATTATTAGAGCTCTGATTGGTTTTTAAATAATCTTTAAAATCAATTATTGGATTAATTACTGGTAAATATGTTTGAAACGATTGTTTCATAGCAGAAACAGCAATCTTATTTAGTCTAGAATAATTAAGCGTCTTTCTTTCAGTATAAGTGCTAATAATTGGTGTTATTGAAGATACTCCTATTTCTACAGCCTTTTCAACAAACCATTCAAATCTATCATTTTTTTTAGTTGGAGAAATTGCAACATTTAAACAATAATTCATTTTAGGTTTTTTTAATGAGCTTAAAATCTCGAGTTTAGTATCTTTTAAGTTAATTTGAACAATCACAGCTTCAAATAAATAGCCTTTTCCATTAGTTAAATAAACTATATCATCAACTTTCTTTCTTAATACCTTAGTCAAATGATTGTGTTCTGAATCAGAAAGGGATAATTCTTTGTCATTATGATTAAGATCGATATTAAAGAATAATTTCATTCGGATTATATTTTATATCTAGCTGTAGCGCAGCTAGATAAATCAGTTGTGATAGAATTCTTATATTTTAAATAACCCACAACACCTATCATTGCAGCATTATCTGTAGAATAATCAATATTTGGGAAATAAACATTCCATGAGTTATTATTACCTAGCTGTTTCATTTTTTCTCTTAAAGAGGAATTTGCTGAAACACCACCACATATAACTATATTTTTAATTTTGGTCATTTCAACAGCTAGCAATACTTTTTCAACCAATATCTCAATGATTGTATTTTGTAAAGAAGCGCAGATGTTATTAATATTATCTTCTACAAATGTGTTATTAGCTAAGGATTCCTTATTAATAAAATTCATAAACCCTGTTTTTAAGCCTGAAAAACTAAAATTAAGAGCAGCTACTCTAGGCTTAGTAAACTTATAAGTAAATGGATCACCCTTTTTAGCTAAATTATCTATCATTGGGCCTGAAGGATATTCTAGTCCTAAAATTTTTCCTGATTTATCAAAAGCTTCTCCTACTGCATCATCTAAGGTTGTTCCAATCTCTTCCATTTCAAAATAATCTCTTACAATTACAAGTTGTGTGTGTCCGCCTGAAACAGTCAAGGCAATAAATGGGAATTCAGGTTTTTGATTGTTATTTTCTATGAATATAGAGAGAATATGGGCTTGCATATGGTTTACCTCAATTAATGGTATGTTTAATCCTAAGGATATAGATTTTGCAAATGATGTACCTACAAGCAAAGAGCCTAATAATCCTGGTCCTCTTGTAAAAGCTATTGAATTTATCTGATTCTTTTCTATGCCAGACTCTTTAATAGCTGTATTGACTGTAGGTGCAATCAATTTTTGATGTTCTCTTGAAGCTAATTCAGGAACAACACCTCCATAGATTTTATGTATATCTTGACTTGAAACAACGTTGCTTAATACTTTGTCATTCAGCAATATAGCTGCGGCAGTATCATCGCATGAAGTTTCAATTCCTAATGTGTATATGTTGTGATTTTTCAACTAAAAATAATAATATATTCTAATGTGATTTTAAATGCCTTATTCATGCAAAATAAATTAAAAACTTATACAAAAACTAACTATAAGTTTATTAGTTTTGCCATATACTTAAATCAGTGAAGAAACAAATAAAAAAAATAGCTTTTTTAACATCTGGTGGAGATGCTCCAGGAATGAATGCGGTAATTAGAGCAATTGTAAGATCTTGTGTATACAATGGTATTATCCCAATAGCAGTTCACAAAGGATATGAAGGTTTAATTAATGGAAGTTTTGAAGAAATGAATGCCAGAAGCGTAAAGGGGATAATTAACAAAGGTGGAACAATCATTAAAACCGCTAGATCTTCTGAATTTAGAACTAAGTCTGGGAGAAAAAAAGCATACAACAACCTTATAGATCATTCCATAGATGGACTAATTGTAGTTGGAGGTGACGGAACATTTAATGGTGCATATATTTTTAATAAAGAATTTAAATTTCCTGTTATTGGAATTCCAGCCACTATTGATAATGATATATTTGGCACCTCACACACTATTGGCTTTGATTCTGCACTAAATACAGTTGTTGAAGCAATAGATAAGATTCGTGATACAGCTAGCTCTCATAACAGGTTGTTTTTTATTGAAGTTATGGGAAGAGACGCTGGTCATATAGCCCTTAATACTGGTGTAGCTGCTGGAGCAGAAGAAATTTTAATTCCAGAAGAAAACCTTGGACTCAAAAGACTAATTAAATCTTTAAAAAGAAGTAAAAATACAGGAAAATCATCAAGTATAGTAGTTGTAGCTGAAGGAGATAAGACGGGGAAAAATGTATTTGAATTAAAAGATTATGTAGATAAGCACTTGCCAGAATATGAAGTAAGAGTTTCAGTTCTTGGTCATATCCAAAGGGGAGGAGCTCCAAGTTGTTTTGATAGAGTTCTAGCTAGTAGAATGGGAGTTAGTTCAGTAGATTCTTTATTAAAAACTAAATCAAATGTTATGGTTGGAATTAAGAATAATAAAATATTTCTAACCCCATTAATTGATGCGGTAAAAGGAAAATCAAAAATAAATTCAGAATTATTGAAAATTTCTGATATAATGTCAATATAAATATAAAAAATGAGCAAAATAAAAATTGGAATTAATGGCTTTGGCAGAATTGGAAGAATTACTTTTCGTGCAATTCTTAAAAGGGATGATGTAGAAGTTGTTGCAATAAATGATTTATTAGAAATTGATCATTTAGCATACCTATTAAAGTATGATTCAGTTCATGGAAAACTAGAAGATAAAATTGAAACCAATGGATCAAATCTTGTAGTAAATAATAATTCTATAAGGGTTACTGCTGAAAGAGATCCTTCTAAAATTAATTGGGGAGCGGCTGGAGTTGATGTTGTAGCAGAATGCACTGGTATTTTTACAACAATTGATAAAGCTCAAGCACATATTGATGCTGGAGCAAAAAAAGTAGCTGTTTCTGCACCATCTAAAGACATACCAATGTTTGTAATGGGGGTAAACAATAATGAAATAACAAGTGAGCATACAATTGTTTCAAACGCATCATGTACAACAAACTGCTTGGCACCGATTGCAAAAGTATTACATGATAATTTTGGAATCAAAGAAGGGCTAATGACAACTGTTCATGCTGCAACTGCAACACAAATGACAGTAGATGGTCCTGCAAAAAATTATAGATTAGGAAGATCCTCATTAAATAATATTATTCCATCCTCTACAGGAGCAGCAATAGCTGTTGGTAAAGTTATTCCCTCATTAAATGGAAAACTAACTGGAATGGCTTTTAGAGTGCCTACTGCTGATGTATCTGTTGTAGACCTAACAGTTATCCTAGAGAAAGAGACTTCATATGAAGACATTAAAGAGGTTTTTAAAAATGAAGCTAATGGCGCATTAAATGGGGTGCTTAGTTATACTGAAGAAGCTGTGGTTTCACAAGACTATGTAGGGTCATCTCATACCAGTAATTTTGACGCAAATGCAGGAATTGAACTAAGCTCTACCTTTTACAAAATTATTTCTTGGTATGACAATGAGTATGGTTATTCAAGTAAGCTTGTAGAACTAATGATTGAAATTCATAACAAGAATTAACGTATAATCTTGAAAAAACCTAAAAAAATGATTCTGATTGTAGATAGTGGCTCAACTAAAACAGATTGGACAGGTATTGACAATAGTGGTAAGATTATTTTTGAATCACAAACGCTAGGTTTAAACCCACAAGTTCTAAACAGCAACATAATAAGGGAAAGAATAGTTAATAATTATGATCTTTATAAGTATAGAAAAGATGTAGATAAGTTATATTTTTATGGCGCTGGGTGCGGGACTAAACCTCCAAGAGATTTGATTCAAAAAGTATTTAAAGAGGTCTTTATAAATACTACTGAAGTATCAGTTAAAGAAGACACTTTTGCTGCAATATATGCAACTGCAGAAATGGGTAAAAAATCAATTGTCTGTATTATTGGGACTGGATCTAATTGCACATATTTTGATGGAGAAAATGTAGATCAAAAAATAACATCTTTAGGCTATATATTGATGGATGATGCTAGTGGAAATTATTTTGGAAGACAGCTTTTAAGAGATTATTATTTTAATAGAATACCTGGAGAACTTGCTAAAAAGTTTGAGGCTGAATTTGACTTAAGCGCTGAAACAATAAAAGACAAACTCTATAAACAACCGAATCCAAATACTTACCTCGCTAAATTTGCTAAATTTTTAATAACCAATAAAGATTCTGAATATTCTAAAGCATTAATAAAAAAAGGATTTAATTCCTTTATTGAAAGTCAGATTATGCAATTCCCTGATGCTAAAGAGGTTTTAATACATTTTAGCGGGTCTATATCATTTTATTTAAAAAATGAGCTAGAATCATGCTTAAATGCATATAATTTAAGTGTTGGGAATATAATTAGAAGACCTATTGACGGCCTTCTGTCTTATCACAGAAATCTTTTGCTAAGCTAACAGCTCTGCAATCATTGATATTTCTACGTTTACATCTTTTGGCAATCTTGCAACCTCAACCGTCTCTCGTGCTGGAGCAGTATCTTCGTTAAAATAGGAGCCATAAACACCGTTAACCTTTGTAAAATTATCCATATCTGATAAGAAAATTGTTGTTTTAACAACATTTTCAAATGTGGAGTTAACAGATTCTAATATAGCTTTTAAATTCTCCATTACTTGTTTAGTTTCGTTTTCAATATTATCTAAGACAAGTGTGTCTGTTTTTGGATCAAATGCTACTTGACCAGAAATAAATAACAAATTGTTTGTTATAATTGCTTGGTTGTAAGGGCCAATTGGTTTTGGAGCATTAGAGGTTTTAATTATTTTTTTCATGTTTATAATTTAATTATTAAAGTATTTTATCTCTTTGTCTTCTTTTATCATATTTAATGTCACTTAGCATTCCAGATTTAATTCCTATAAAGAAATTCCATGAAGCATTAGTGCTAAAAGGAATCCAGCTAAAGTTCATTCTCCAACTAAGCAGGTCTCTTTCAAATCTTAATTGAGTGTATGTTACACCTTTGTTTTTAAAATCATACCCTGAAGATATTCCAGTGCTCCATTTTGGAGATAGCTGTACATCACCAGAGAACATTAGTGAATGGGAAGATATTTCACTTTGACCTATTGAATTATTATAGTTTACAGCATAAGCAATTCTTAAACTCCATGGTATTTTATAATTATATAAATCATTTGGAGTCTTTTCTTTTTCATCTTCCTTTTCTTGATTAAATCTATTATCTGCAAAATCCATAGCTCTTCCAAATAAATCATCATCCCTTCCTCCATTTCTAACGGATTCATCAACAGAAGCTTGATTCCTGTCTGTCTTCTCTGTATCGTTGCTAGTAAATGAATAGTTCAAGGTTAAATTAGCGCTAGTAAGTCTAAATAAACCACCACCATCATTAATATTAAACTTATTTATTCTAGCATTATTCTCATTTAAAGCATAAGGATCCAAAGTTGCACCAAAATTTATATTCATTTTGTTTTTAAATAGCTGTGTACCTCCAGTCATTCTCACAGGACTTAAGTTTAATGAATCAGCTGCTATATTATAAGCTGTGGAAAAATTTAAATTATTTAGAATCACAACTTTTTTTAATTTCAAATCTTCACTTTCTTTATCAATCACTTTTGCCTCGACATTGTTTGCCAATGACAGTCCAATTGAACTTGAATACATTTTACTAGGTTGTCCAAAAATAGATCCTTCAAATCTACTATATTCAACCTCAGAAGTGGTTAGGCCATCAGCGCTAATAACCTCATATGTCTCATAATATTGATCGAAGGCAGGAGCAAGGCTGTAACTTATTGATGGTCGTAAAACATGTCGAATTGCTTGTAAATTTTTATCAGTACCAAAATCATACATACCATAAACTGTAGTACCTAAACTAGCAGAAAAATTATATGTACTAAATGCGTCATAACCTTTATTATCAGTTGTTATTACCTCTTGGTTATCTATATCAAAACTCTTTTCAATAGTATTAAATACCATAGTTGCACTGTAGTTTGCACTAGTAGAAAAGCTTAAATATTTAAATAACTTAAAGTTTGTACTTATAGGAATGTTGTGTTGAAATCCTGATTTTGCTGACTCAAACATTTCTTTAGTGAAAAAAAGTGAATCAGTTGTTTGTATTCTATTTTCTCCTCTAACACTGTATTGAAGATTAATGTTTTGTAAAAAACCTTTTTTAGTACCACTTTTTGGAGCAAAAGGAAAAATTCTAGAAACACTACTTTGAAATGTTGGTAGGGTCATGTTAATTACTTGGGTATTTGTGTTCTGAGAATGAGTAGCAGAAAGACTTAAATTAACTTGAGGCTCACCAGAAAAAGTTTTAGAATATGATACTGAGGAAGATAAAGAGTTATTTAGGAAGTTTGCAGCATTAAGTTGGTTAATTGATTGTTGATAATATTTACTACTCCCAAGGTTAACTGATGCTGAAAATCTTGAGTTTGGATTTGATTTTGAATCTTGAGTATGAGACCATCTTAAGTTATATATTGATGATTTAGAATAATCTGGAAAACCTCTTTCGCTTTGAATTAAGCTTTCGTACCTGAAGCTAAGATTGCCTCTAAACTTATATCTGTAAGAATACATGTTTTCAACTCTAAATCCATAACTTCCATTAGTATAATAATCCCCAAGTAAAGTTAAATCTATATTGTCATTTATAGGAAGATAATATCCGCCATTTTGAACAAAATACCCTCTACTGTTTTGTTCACCAAATGAAGGAAAAATTATCCCTGAACTACGCTTGTTAGATAATGGAAAATATGCAAAGGGAAGACCTATTGGGGTAGGTACATCAGCAATATACATGTTTGTAGGTCCAGTAATAATTTTCTTTCCTGGAACAACTTTTGCCTTTCTTAAAAGAAAATAATACTCTGGATTATCTACATCTGCTGAGGTTGTAAATTTTGCCCTATTCATAAAATATACAGAATCATTCTCCTTTTTAGTTTTCTCTGATAATATTTTTAAACCAGCTTGTTCTGTTCTAGAATTAAATATTATGGCTTTTTTTGTATCCATATTAAATTTAAGAGAATCTGGCTCAATCACATCCTGTCCTTGTTTGAAAACAGGAGATTGAGAATAATTACCTAAACTGTCCTTTATTCTACCTGCATATATCTCATTTGTACCATAATCAATAACAATAATTCCAGAAGTAATCTCCATTGATTCATATACAATTTTAGCATTATTATACAAATGAATGGATTTTCTATTAGGATCAATTGAGACTGAATCAGAGGCATTGTATACTACTTTATCTAATAAAAAAGATTTTTTTTCAGCAATAGTATCCTGTACCGTGACAACTGAATCATTTTTGATTTGTAGATTATAATAACTTAGCTTAAAATCACTTTTTTCTACTGAAGATGCAAAACTAGCCGTGTTTATAAACAATGAATAACTTAGAAATAAAAGTATGTTAAAAGTCAGTGTTTTCAATGTTTATAAGTGTATATTAGTAACTTGTATAGAAAACTTTTATAAAGTTACGCATTTTTCAAGAGAGTAATATATATAAGTATGAGTAAAGTCTCATCATATCCCAAGTATTTTAACCTTACTTTAACAACAAAAATTATTCTCATATACTTTGTTGCTAGTTGTTTTATTATTCCAGATGTATTTTCTCAAGAAAAGTTTAAAATTGTTATCGATGCAGGTCATGGAGGTAAAGATCCTGGAAGACCTAATCCAAATGGGATTATAGAAAAAAATATTGTACTAAATATAGCTTTAAATCTTGGACGTGAATTAAAGAATGATGGTAATGAGGTTATATACACAAGAGATAAAGATGTATTCCTAACCTTAAGACAGCGAGCAAAGATTGCAAATGAAGCTGATGCTGATCTATTTATATCAATTCATTGTAATTCGTTTCATGACAGCAGAGTATATGGCTCAGAAACCTTTGTTTATGGACTGCATGTTAATAAAGCAAATTTTGACGTTGCTCTAAAAGAGAATGAGGTAATTTTCTTAGAGGAAAACTTTGAAAAGAACTATCAAGGATTTGATCCTAAAGCTCCTGAATCATTAATTGGTTTGACGTTAATGCAAGAAGAATATTTAGATCAGAGTATATTGTTGGCCAGCTTTGTTCAGGATAATTTTGCTAAAAAATTAAATAGAAAGAATAGAGGTGTAAAACAATCCGGCTTTTGGGTTTTACACAACACCTATATGCCTAGTGTTTTAATTGAAGCAGGGTTTATAACTAATCCGAAAGAAGGAGCTTATTTAAATTCATCGAAGGCGCAAAAAGATATTTCACATAATATTTTTAACGCAGTAAAAAGATACAAAACTGCTTTAGGAATTGGAGAGAATTATGAGGTTGAGTACAAACCAAAGGACAATATTGTATATAAAGTTCAAATAGCTGCAAGTAAAAGAAAACTTGAGTTAAAGAGCTATAATTTTAAGGGTTTAAAAGATTTGTCCGTTATAAAAGAGGGTAGGCTATATAGGTATTTTTCTGGCAATTCATTTGATTATAATAAAATATTAGACCATAAGAAAAAGGCTGTTTCAAAAGGCTACAGAAAATCCTTTGTAGTAAAATTCAAAAATGGCAAAATAGTAGATGTACAATAATATGAATTTTTAGTAATTCAACCTGTATTATGAATTTATTTGCTAATTTTAAGTAATCATATACAAACTAATTAATTTGAAATTTACAAAAGAAATAGGTATTGGGGTTCTAGTTATACTAGGGACATTAATGTCTGTTTTTTCTTACAACTATCTGAAAGGAATTAATTTGTTTGAAAAAACTAGAACATTTAAAGTAATCTATTCAAAGGTTGATGGATTAGCTCCATCAAACCCTATAACCTTAAATGGATATAAGATTGGAAAAGTTCTAAAAATAAATTTCAATTCAGATAACACAAAAGAACTTATTGTTGATATTGTTATTAATAATGATGTTGAATTTTCAAAATCTAGTAAAGCTGAACTATATGAAACAGGTCTTATTGGTGGAAAAGCTATTGCTATAATTCCTGATTATGATAATAAAACTGTAGCAATATCAGGTGATTTTCTAACAGGTATTGTTAAACCAGGACTAACTGATTTAGTTAACCAGATAATGCCTCAAATTCAACTACAATTAGAAGAGGTAATGCAAAATGCTAAAATTGTTTTATCTAACATCAATACACTATTTGATGAAGAAACTAAAAACTCTCTTAAATCAAGTA
Organism: Flavobacteriales bacterium; assembly: GCA_004213965.1. GTDB lineage: Bacteria > Bacteroidota > Bacteroidia > Flavobacteriales > Flavobacteriaceae. The sequence goes on along the minus strand of SGZI01000001.1, from coordinate 5,522 downwards.
TAGATGATTTTGCTGGTCTTACAAACTCTTTATCTAATACATCTAAAAATATAAATGATTTTATAGATAACAATTCTGCAAACTTAAGTTCAACTATAGATAATTTAAATCAGACTTCAGAAAAATTCAATGAAGTCTCCACTACAATATCAGAGGCTAATCTAAATCAAATTCTTACAAACTTAGATAGTACTATTTCAAGCATGAATAGTATAACAAAACAAATCAACAAAGGAGAGGGGTCAATGGGTAAGTTATTATATGATGACAAGCTATTCGATAATTTAGACAATGCCACAAAAAATTTAGAAATTCTTATTGAGGACATCAAATCTAATCCTAAACGATATGTTCATTTTTCAATTTTTGGTAAAAAATCTAACAACTAAACTCTAGAAATAACGATGAGCTTTCTCCCAAATATCATCTTTTTTATTGTTTTAACTACCTCTATAGGATATTTTATTTCAAATGTTATCAAGCTAAGAAGAAATATAAATCTAGGTATTGATTTAGATATTGATGTTTCAAAGGACAGTAAAAAAAGATGGGCTAATATGGCTAAAATTGCTTTGGGGCAAAGTAAAATGGTTAGAAGACCAATATCTGGTGCTTTACACGTGATTGTTTACATAGGATTTATTATTATAAATATTGAATTATTAGAAATTGTCATTGATGGTTTATTTGGTACTCATAGAATATTCTCTTTTATGGGTGGCTTTTATGGGTTTTTAATAGGGACTTTTGAAATATTTGCAATCTTAGTACTAGTTTCAGTTTCAATCTTTTGGATAAGAAGAAATATAATTAAACTTAAAAGATTTTATGAAGACTCTATGAAAGGCTGGCCAAAGCTTGATGCAGATTTGATTTTATACTTTGAAATCATTTTAATGTCGTTATTTCTACTGATGAATACTACAGATGCAAGTTTCCAGCAAATGAACACGGGTAATATTGTTAGTGGATATATCTATCCATTTTTTGAAAATTATTCTGCAAATACGCTTCATTTGCTTGAAAGAAGCTTTTGGTGGATGCATATAGTTGGAATACTTATTTTCCTTAACTATTTATATTTTTCAAAACATCTACATATCCTTTTAGCTTTTCCTAACACATTTTATGCTAGTCTTGAAGAAAAGGGTAAAATGTCTAACTTAAAAAGTGTTACTAATGAAGTAAATCTGATGTTAAATGAAATGGGTTCAAATCCAACAGAAACTATAGATGATAATATTAATGAGGTAGCAAAATTTGGCGCTTCTGATGTTTCTGATCTAAATTGGCTGCAATTATTAAATTCTTACTCTTGTACCGAATGTGGAAGGTGCACAAGTGTCTGTCCTGCTAACATTACAGGCAAAAAACTTTCACCTAGGAAGATAATGATGATGACAAGAGATAGACTAGAAGAAGTAGGAAAAAATATTGATAGTAATAAAGGAGTATTAGTTGATGATGGTAAAAAATTAATTGACGATTATATTACTAGAGAAGAAATCTGGGCATGTACTTCATGTAATGCATGTGTAGAAGAATGTCCTATCAGTATTGATCCCATGTCAATAATCCTTGAAATGAGAAGGTATTTGGTAATGGAAGAAGCTTCAGCTCCATCAGAATTAAATAATATGATGTCAAATATAGAAAACAATGGTGCTCCATGGCCTTATAATCAAATGGATAGATTAAATTGGAATGATTAATTTAATATTTTATGAGAAAAGAAGAGATTGAAGAAATATTACATAAAAAAGTAGCAGATGGGGAAAAGGTAAGTCCCGTATTACCCGATGGAATTAAAAACTATTTAATAGATATTGACGGCACAATTACTGATGATGTACCAAACGAAGAACCTGAAAGGATGGCAACATGCAAACCTTATAATGATGCATTATTAACATGTAATAAATGGTTTGAAGATGGACATATGATATGCTTTTTTACTTCTAGATTAGAGGATCATAGAGAGGTTACTGAAAGATGGTTAGCAAAACATGGTTTTAAATATCATACGCTATTAATGGGTAAACCAAGAGGTGGAAATTATCATTGGATTGATAATCATCTAGTAAAAGCTACTAGATATAATGGAAAATTTACTGATTTAATTAAAAAAGAAGTTAAGATTGAGGTATTTGATGAATAATAAGTTCTATGAGTGATAAATTGAAAGTAAATACAATGTCGGATTATTTTGCTGAGGGTAAAACACCAGAAGTTTTATTTTGGGTAGGGTGTGCTGGTAGCTTTGATGATAGAGCTAAGAAGATTACAAAAGCCTTTGTAAAGATTTTAAATTCTATTAACGTTGATTTTGCTGTATTAGGACAAGAAGAGTCATGCTCAGGAGATCCAGCCAAAAGAGCTGGAAATGAGTTTTTATTTCAAATGCAAGCTATTTCAAACATTGAAGTTTTAAACTCATATGATGTCAAGACAATTGTAACCACATGTCCACATTGTTTTAATACCATTAGAAATGAATACCCTTCATTAGGAGGGAATTACAAAGTATATCACCATACACAATTTCTTAAAAAACTACTTAATGATGGTAGGTTAAAGATAAAAGGAGGCTCATATAAAGGTAAAAGGATTACTTATCATGATCCGTGTTATTTAGGTCGTGCAAACAATGAATATGAAGCTCCTAGAGAATTAATTGCTAAGCTAGAGGCAGAACTAATTGAAATGAAAAGGTGTAAATCAAACGGCCTTTGTTGTGGAGCAGGTGGAGCTCAAATGTTTAAAGATGCTGAAAAAGGAAATAAGGAAGTAAATATTGAACGGACAGAAGATGTAAAAGAAACTAATACGGAAGTTGTAGCAACAGGTTGTCCATTTTGCAATACTATGCTAACAGATGGAGCTAAAACAATTGAAGAAGAACGAAAGATTTCAGTTATGGATATCAGTGAGTTAATCGCTAAAGCCCAAGATTTATAAGATATTTTAATGAGCAGTATGTTTAATGATTTATCAGAGGATTCTAGAATTTGGATTTACCAATCCAATAAAGAATTAAATAATGACCAAGTCTCTGAGATATCAAGTGAGCTTAACGAATTTTTAAAAACATGGAACACCCATGGAAAACCAATTTCTTGTAGTCATCAAGTAAAATACAGTCGTTTTATTATTATAGCTGCTGAAAATACTTTGGAAATTTCAGGCTGTTCTATCGACTCTTCAGTGGCATTCATCCAGTCTTTAGAGAAAAAATATTCTATAGTACTACTTGATAAAATGGATGTTGCATATAGAAATAACCAAACTATTGATATAATATCTCTAAAAGATTTTAAACAAATGGTTAAAAACAAATCTATAACCTCAAGAACTATTGTTTTTAACAATCTAGTCTCTAATGTCTCTGAACTTAATAGCCATTGGGAAACTACTGTTGAAGATAGCTGGCATGGTCGATTTTTATAATAAACTATCTTATATGTCTAATAAATTATATTTTATTTTATTTTTCTGTTTCTATTATACAGTAAGTTTTTCTCAGAAAAAAGATCCTTTAAGAACTATAGATTTTCAAAATCAAAAAAAATGGGTTGATAGTACTTATAACTCTATGACACTTAAAGAAAAAGTAGGTCAACTTTTTGTAGTCCAATTAATGACTAAGAATGATAATAGTGCTAGTGTTTATAAGGAAATATCTGACCATTCTATTGGTGGCGTGATCTTATCTAATGGGTCGCCTACAAAAACAGTAAATACAACAAATAAAATGCAGTCTCTAAGTAAAACTCCATTGTTAATTGGAATTGATGGTGAATGGGGTTTAAAAATGCGAATAGATTCTACTATAAAATTTCCTTGGAACATGAGCTTGGGTGCATTGAAAGACAATTCATTTGTTGAAAGGATAGGTAGTAGTATTGGAAAACATTGTAAAAGAATGGGTATTCACATAAATTTTGCCCCTGTTGTAGATATTAATACTAATCCAAAAAATCCGATCATTGGTAATAGGTCATATGGAGAAAACAAATTTAATGTAACCAATAAAGCTGTTTCATTTACTAAAGGAATACAAAGTGAAGGAGTATTAGCTTGTGCAAAACATTTTCCAGGACATGGAGATACATCTAAAGACTCCCATAAAACATTACCTACAATAACATTTAAGAAAAAAAGAATTCTTGATGTTGAGCTATATCCATATAAATCACTATTCAAGGAGGGATTGGGATCAGTAATGATTGCCCACTTAAATGTGCCTAGCCTTGAATCAAATATTAATTTCCCCTCATCATTATCAAAAAACATAGTTACAAGTCTTTTAAAAGAAAGGCTTAAGTTCAAAGGCTTAATTATAACCGATGCGCTTGGAATGAAGGGTGTTACTAGCTATGATAAGGAGAATATTGATTTAATGGCATTTAAGGCTGGAAATGATGTCTTATTGATGTCTGGAGATGTAAATGCTGGTATAACTTCAATAATTAATGCATATAATAATGGGGAAATCTCTAATAAAAGACTTGAACATTCAGTTAAAAAGATTTTAAAAGCAAAGTATAAAGTAGGGTTAAACAATTATAAACCAATTGATACTAATAATTTAATATCAGATCTAAACGAAGTAGATGATAATGTTTTAAAAAACGAGGTTGTTTCAAATATTATTACGCTACTTAAAAATCAAGAAAATTTCACCCCAATATTAAATTTAAATGATAATAAAATAGTTCATCTGCAAACTGGCAGTGAATCAGGAATGACTTTTAACAACTATTTAAATAAATACACTACTGTTGACTACATAAAGCTTAGTGACTATAAAGAATTAGACAATCTACTAGATAAGCTAAGCAATTACAACACTGTTATTATAGGGCATCACCAACCAAGTAATACCCCATGGGACAAATATAATTTTACAAGAAAAGAGCTTTTATGGATAGATAAGATTAGTAAAAATAATAATACTATTCTTTCAGTTTTTGCTAAACCATACAGTTTAGATAGATTAATTGATGTGGAATCTTTTAAAAGTATTATTCTATCCTACCAAAATGAGGATGTTTTTCAAGAAAAAACTGCCCAAATGATATTTGGCTCAATTGAGTTTAATGGTCAGATTCCTGTTAGTGTTTTAAATAAGTATAAGGCGGGTGAGGGGATAAAAACTTTTAAAACAAATAGATTATCATATGGATTGCCTGAATCAGTCAATTTTGATTCTAAAAAATTAAACAGAATTGATTCTATCGTGAAAGTTTCTATTGACTCTATGATGACTCCTGGAATACAATTACTTGTAGCTAAAGACTCAAAAGTAGTATTTGATAAAAGCTATGGTAAATTACGATATGATAATGGTCCACAGGTAAATTCAATGACTACATATGATTTAGCATCACTGACTAAAATACTAGTTACATTACCTCTAATAATGAAACTTTATGATAATGATGTAATATCTCTAGATTCTACCATTGGAGAACTATTGCCTTCTTATGTTGAATCAAATAAATCTGAATTTACAATTAAAG